>NZ_APGP01000014.1:0-26985 GCF_000404025.1 Caldicellulosiruptor sp. F32 | reverse complement strand
ATTGTTTGCCTTGGTAAACGGTTATGTAAAGTTTGAGACAAAACGTGGAAGAAAGTTTGTATCAGTTATTCCAGCTGAAGAGATGGTAGCTGTTCAATAATTCAAAAATAGTATGACTTTCAAAAAAAGAGGCAAACTTAAATGAAGGTTTGTCTCTTTTTTTGTATCTTGAGAAATGATTTCTGCTAGAGTTTTTCAAATAAGAGGTGAATTTTATGTTTGTAGATGTTGCTAAAATTTACGTAAAAGCAGGGGACGGCGGAGATGGTATAGTAGCATTCAGACGTGAAAAGTACGTTCCAGCAGGAGGTCCTGCAGGAGGAGATGGCGGAAAAGGTGGAGATGTTATTTTTGTTGCAGACAGAGAGCTCAACACTCTGCTTGATTTTAAATACAAAAGACACTACAAGGCTCAAAACGGTGAGCGTGGCGGACCTAACAATATGCACGGAAAAGACGGCGAGGACTTGATAATAAAGGTTCCTGTTGGAACTGTAATAAAAGATGCTGAAACTGGTGAGATAATTGCTGACCTGTCGAGAGAAGGCGACAGAGCAATTGTTGCCCACGGTGGTAGAGGTGGCAGAGGAAATGCCCATTTTGCAACAGCCACAAGGCAAGTTCCAAGGTTTGCTGAGGTTGGGGAGAAAGGGGACGAGCTTTGGGTAATTTTGGAGCTAAAAGTCTTAGCAGATGTTGGACTGATTGGCTATCCAAACGTTGGTAAGTCAACATTCTTGTCTGTTGCAACAAACGCAAGACCTGAGATAGCAAACTATCCATTTACAACAAAGTATCCCAACCTTGGGATTGTATATATTAGCGAGGGTGAAAGCTTTGTCTTAGCAGACATACCAGGGCTTATTGAAGGGGCAAGTGAAGGAGCAGGTCTTGGGCATCAATTTTTGCGACATGTTGAAAGGACAAAGGTTTTGATTCATATTGTTGATGTGTCGGGAAGTGAAGGAAGAGAGCCTGTTGAGGATTTTATAAAAATCAATGAGGAGCTAAAAAAATACAGCCCTGAACTTGCCCAAAAGCCTCAAATTGTCGCAGCAAACAAGATGGACCTTCCTGATGCTCAGGCGTATTTTGAACTTTTCAAAGAAGAGATTGAAAAGATGGGGTATGAAGTGTATCCCATCTCTGCTGCAACTGGCATGGGGATAAGAGAGGTTTTAAAAAGAGCTTATGAACTTTTGAAACAGCAAAAGGCAGCTGAAAATGTCGAAGAGGATGCAAAGCCACGGACGTTTGTATACTACAAGAAAAAGGATGTAAAACCGCTTACTGTCAGAAAAGAAAACGGTGTATATGTTGTAGAAGGAACAGTTGTAGAGAAGGTAGCAAGAAACATAGTTTTAAATGACCATGACTCATTCAGGTATTTTCAAAATTTCTTAAACAAGCTTGGGGTCTTTGACAAGCTAAGAGAGATGGGAATCCAGGATGGCGACATTGTGAGGATACTTGATGTTGAGTTTGAATATTATGAATAAGTTTTAGATTTATCATAAAAATGGATATAGACAAAACAGTAAAAATGGGTTAAAATAATTGACAAGCAAAAAGAAATTCTTAAAAGGTTTGGAGGTTATCTTTTCTGATATGGAGTGCATCAATTGTGGGAACTGCAAGGTAGGTAATACCACATATTTTTGTTTTAAGGAAAACGGGTTTGTGGTGGATGTATCAAAACAAAAGGTGGTTGAGAAGGTAAGAAGCGGTTGGAAAAAGGGGGATCCAGAGTACGAGAAGCAGCGGCGCAGGTCTCGAAAAGAAGTAGAGGTCTAAAAATAAAAAAATGCCGGCAGAAAGGCAAAATCCTTTCTGCCGTTTTAGTTTATAAATAGCGAAAAAGAAGTATTTTATCAAAAATTAAATTCAAAAAGAGGTGAAAAATATCTTGCTAACATCCAAACAAAGAGCAAAACTCAGGGGCATGGCAAACACAATGGATGCAATTATTCGAATTGGAAAGGAAGGGATTACAGAAAGAGTGCTCAAACAAATAGATGAAGCACTCACTGCAAGAGAGCTTATAAAAATTGCCCTTGAGAAGAACTGTGAGATAGAGCCGAAAGAAGCGATAGCTTATATATGCGAAAAACTAAACGCAGAGCCTGTGCAGGTGATAGGAAGGAAGATTGTAATTTACAGAATGTCTGAAGAAAATCCAAGAATTCAGATTTAAAAAGTAGAGTATTGACCAATGTATTTTTAAATGGTATAATCAAAGCAACAAAATTGAATATTAGAAAATTACTTCTTATCAAGAGTGGCGGAGGGACTGGCCCTATGAAGCCCGGCAACCGGAAAAAGGTATGGGAGCCCTTTTTCTTGGTGCCAATTCCAGCAGGTATTTTTAAAAATACCTGGCAGATAAGAAGTAAGAAGATTTAGGAAGAAGTCTTCTTGTAGCTTATCTGCAGGAAGGCTATTTTTTTATCTTTTAAAAAGCACAACAAAAATTTAATGAAAGGAGAAAATAAAAGATGGAAAGAAAGTTTGGATTTGACACATTACAGATTCATGCAGGACAGTTTGTTGACAAAGAGACAAAGTCAAGAGCTGTTCCAATTTACCAGACAACTTCATACATCTTTGACACACCCGAAGAGGCTGCAGACCTTTTTGCACTCAAAAAAGCAGGAAATATATATACACGAATAGGAAATCCGACCACTGATGTTTTGGAAAAAAGAATTGCTGCACTTGATGGTGGTGTTGGTGCTGTTGCAACATCTTCCGGGCAAGCTGCTATCACTTATGCAATTTTAAACATTGCCAAAAGCGGTGATGAAGTTGTTTCAGCATCAACCCTGTATGGTGGGACATATACGCTATTTGCTCACACATTAAGAAAACTTGGTATCACTGTAAAGTTTGTAAACCCTGACTATCCAGAAGAATTTGAAAAAGCAATAACAGACAAAACAAAAGCTATTTTTGTTGAAACTCTTGGCAATCCTAACATAAACATTCCTGATTTTGAGGCAATAGCAGAAATTGCACATAAACACGGGATTCCTTTTATTGTAGACAACACATTTGCAACACCCTATTTGTTCAGACCAATTGAGCATGGTGCAGACATTGTTGTGTATTCAATGACAAAGTTTTTAGGTGGACATGGGACATCAATTGCAGGGATTGTAGTTGACTCTGGGAGATTCGAGTGGAATGAAAAATTCCCAGATTTAATTCAGCCTGACCCAAGTTATCACGGTCTTGTTTATACAAAGGAGTTCGGAAATGCTGCATATATTGCAAAACTAAGACTTACACTTCTTAGAGACATTGGTGCTTGTATATCACCGTTTAATTCGTTCCTGATTTTACTTGGCGTTGAAACGCTTTCGCTCAGAATGCAAAAGCATGTTGACAACGCAATGAAATTAGCAGAGTTTTTGAACAATCATCCAAAAGTGGAGTGGGTAAACTATCCGGCCTTAGAGGGCAACAAATACTATGACCTTTACAAAAAATACCTACCAAAAGGTCCTGGTGCTATCTTTACATTTGGACCAAAAGGCGGCTATAGCGCAGCAAAGAAGATTATAAACAATGTAAAGCTCTTTTCACACCTTGCAAATGTTGGCGATGCAAAATCGCTCATTATTCATCCTGCATCAACAACCCATCAGCAGTTAACAGAAGAAGAGCAAAGGCAAGCTGGAGTTTTGCCAGAGATGATAAGATTGTCTGTTGGTATTGAAGATATTGATGATTTAATATATGATATTGAGAGTGCACTAAATAAAATTTAAAATAGAGAATATAATAAGACCTATCATCTGCTGCATGAAAGATTGCTCCAAGATAAAAAGTTAAAAATTGATGTAAGGGGCAATCTTTCATGCATTTTAAATAAGCTTCAATGTGGGGGTAAAAGAGATTGGAGAAATTTGAGTTTTGGGAAGAGGGCTACAAAAAGTTTGTAAAATTTGCACACAACAAGGACTTTGTATTAGAAAGTGGCAAGAAATTCGGACCCATTACAGTTGCTTATGAGACTTATGGAGAGATTAATAAAGAAAAGAACAACATTATTTTGATAACTCATGCCCTGACAGGCGATTCACACGTTGCAAAACATTCAGAAGATGACACAAAACCCGGCTGGTGGGACAAGTTTGTTGGACCTGGCAAGATGATTGACACAAATAAATATTTTGTAATATGTTCAAATGTGTTCGGGGGCTGTCAAGGAACAACAGGTCCTTCTTCTATTGACCCTGAGACAGGAAAGCCTTATGGTGCAAGGTTTCCTATTATAACTATCAAAGACATGGTCAATGTTCAAAGAAAACTTTTGGAAGTACTGAAAATAGAGCATATTTTATGCGTTGTTGGCGGTTCCATGGGTGGTATGCAAGCTTTAGAGTGGGCTGTGAGCTACCCGGATTTTATGGACGGTGTTATAAACATTGCATCGCCACTTAAACTCAACGCGCAGTCAATTGCATTTAATGAAGTTATGAGAAGGGCTATTATGTCAGACCCAAACTGGCACGGTGGAGATTACTATGACAAGACAGGACCCTCTCAGGGACTTTCAATTGCCAGGATGCTTGGTATGATAACATACCAGTCTGACAAGCTCATGGACAGAAAGTTCAATCGTCGAATGAAAGACCCTGTTGAGAGCTTTTTTGAGTCGTTTAACACTGAGTTTGAAGTAGAAAGTTATTTACACTATCAGGGTATGAAACTTGTTCAGAGGTTTGATGCAAACACATATTTATACCTTACACGAGCAATGGACCTATACGACCTTGGAAGAACATATGGAAGTGAGGATGAGGCACTAAGAAGGATTAAGGCAAAATTTTTGCTCGTAGCCATAACCTCTGATATCCTTTTCCCAATAAGCCAAATGAGATATATGAGAGATAGGCTCCAAGAAGCAGGTGTTGATTTGATTTACAAAGAGATTGAATCGGATTATGGACATGACTCTTTTTTAGTAGAAGAAGAAAAGTACAGGGATATAATTACTGAGTTTTTAGAATTACTATATAACAAGGAGATGATAAAATGATTTTGACAATCTTGGGTGCAAGAGGCCCATACCCTGCCAAAGATGAGGCAACGTCCGGTTATCTGCTAAAAACGAAAAGTGCGAACATTCTGATTGACTGTGGAAGTGGTGTTTTGTCAAAGCTTTTGAACTATATTGCTTTTGACGATATTTCTTTTATAATATGCTCGCATCTTCACGCTGACCACACAAGTGATTTAGGGGTTTTGAGGTACTACTTTGCGTCCCGTGGCAAAGAGATAGACCTTTTTATTCCATCTGAGCCACAAGAGGAATATAACCTAATTAAAAAGGGCGTTTACAATGTTAGAAATATTGAAGAAAACTTGCAAACCCAAATAGGTAGTGTTAAACTTTCCTTTTTTGAAGGTCAACACCCATACAGGAGTTTTGCTGTTAGGATTGAAGAGGGAGGGAAAGCCTTTGTGTTCTCTGGTGATACAGGATACAAAGAGGATTTTGCAGCGTTTTGCAGCGGTGCAGATTTGCTCTTGCTGAATGCTGCATATACTGATGAAGAGGTTGGAAAGATTGAGGAGCCAAAAAGGTACCATATGAGTCCAAAACAGGCAGCAAAGGTGGCAAAAGAAGCTGGAGTCAAGCTTTTAGTCTTGACACACCTAAAGCCAGAGTGTGATGAGCAAAAGCATTTAGCCTCTGCAAAAGAGATTTTTGATAATGTAGTTCTTGCAACAAAAGAAAAGGTAATAGAATTTTAATAGAACCCCAAGAAGATAATAGGAGCTGTAGCAGTGTTTGCTGATGCTCACAATGACACATTGACAGCAGCATTTTTCAAAAATGAAGGACTTTTTGAAAATTCATTACAGTTTGACTTTAAAAGAGCAAAACAAGTTGATTTAAAACTTCAGTACATGGCAATATGGCAGGATACAAGGCGCAAAGATATCGATTTTATGGAGGACATCTTTACAATTCTGGATTTGCTAAATAAATATGATGTAAACAATGTTGGTATCTCAAAAATTATTGATGAGAATAAACTAAATATTTTGGTAATTGTTGAAGACATTTCATTTATCAATGATATTTTTGATGTTGAAATATTGAAAGAAAAAGGTGTAAAAGGTGCTACGCTTTCGTGGAATCACAAAAACAAGATTTGTGGCGGAGCTTATGAAGATGAAGCTCTAAGCAGTTTTGGAAAAGAAATTTTAAAAAGACTTTTGGAGATGAACTTTATTGTTGACCTTGCCCATGCACCGCAGAGAACATTTTATGATGTTGTAAAGATTATTAATAGTCCGTTTATTGTAAGCCATTCAAACTGTTATGCGTTGTGCAAACACCCACGAAATCTCACGGATGATCAGATAAAGATTGTAGGAAGTTTTAATGGTTTGATTGGGATAAGCTTTTATTCGCCTTTTTTAAGTGAAAGGTCTGCAAAGCTCGAAGACATTGCAAAACATATAGCACATGTCTCACAGTTAATTGGCCATAAGCATGTGTGTTTAGGTTCTGACTTTGACGGAGCAGACAATTTTGCCCAAGGTATAAATGGTGTTGAGGATTTTCCAAAGATAAAGCGCGTGTTAGAAAGTTTTGGATTTAGCAGAGATGAGATTTTTGACATTTGCTACAACAATCTTTTGAACTTTACCTGCAGGTTTCTAAAATGAAATTTTTTTATTTAAAACTTGCGTTTTTGTGCTCTTAAATCCTATTTTTTCGTAACATTGATATTGAAAAATGCATATAAATATGATATAGTATTGCAAAAACAAGTTGAAAGGGCGAAGGGAGAAAGGATGAAGTATTCACAAAGAGCGCTAAGTATTTCAGCGTCACCAACCTTAGCAATAGACGCTTTAGCAAAAAAATTAAAAGAATCTGGTGAAAATGTAATTGGTTTTGGTGCGGGTGAGCCTGATTTTGACACACCTGAAAACATAAAATATGCAGCAATTGCTGCCATTGTTAAAGGATACACAAAGTACACACCGGTTGCGGGGATTGCCTGTTTAAAAGAAGCTGTTGCAAAGTATTATAATGATAATTATGGAATTTCTTGTT
The DNA here is from genome assembly GCF_000404025.1 of Caldicellulosiruptor sp. F32. NCBI lineage: Bacteria > Bacillati > Bacillota > Caldicellulosiruptorales > Caldicellulosiruptoraceae > Caldicellulosiruptor > Caldicellulosiruptor sp. F32. Next base: position 19,904 of record NZ_APGP01000014.1, on the reverse strand, counting down.
CTGCAGATGAAATAGTCATTTCAAATGGTGCAAAGCATTCTCTGATGAATGTTTTTTTTGCTCTCTTGAATGAAGGTGATGAGGTACTTCTTCCATCTCCATATTGGGTTACATATCCAGAGCTTATAAAACTTGCAGGTGGCAAGGTTGTAGTTGTACCGACACAAAAAGAGTCGAATTACAAGGTAAGTGGCAGAGATTTACAAAAGTATATCACATCTAAGACAAAAACCCTTGTTTTAAATTCTCCGTCAAATCCAACTGGTATGGTCTATACATATGAAGAGCTGAAAGAGATTGTTGAACTTTGTATACAGAATGAAATATTCATTATTTCAGATGAGATTTATGACAAACTTATATATGATGGACAAAAGCACATATCACCAGCCTCTTTTGGTAATAAGGCAAAAGATCTGACCGTGATAGTAAATGGTGTTTCAAAGTCTTATGCAATGACAGGCTGGAGAATTGGGTATACTCTCTCAAACAAGGATTTAGCAAAGATTATAACAAACCTTCAGAGCCACACAACCTCAAACCCCAATTCAATTGCCCAGTATGCTGCATATGAGGCTCTGAGCGGTCCTCAAGAAAGTCTTAAGAAGATGGTAGAAGAGTTTGCAAAAAGAAGAGATTTGATATATGAGCTTGTAAATGAGATTGAGGGTTTAAGTAGCGTAAAACCCCAAGGCGCATTTTATATTTGGGTCGACTTATCAGGTGTTATTGGGAAAAGTTTTAACGGGAAAGTTATAGACAGTGCAAATACCTTTGCAAAGCTTCTTTTAGAAAATGAAAAAGTTGCAGTTGTTCCAAGCGAAGGCTTTGGTATGGAAAATCATATGAGGCTTTCATATGCTACATCTGTGCAGAATATCAAAGAGGGCTTGGCCAGAATAAAGAGGTTTGTTGAAAAGCTCAAATAAGGTATAATTAAAATTATAGAAAATACAGAAAAAATAGGGGAAGTGAAGAAAGTTGCACCACATTTATGAGACACCACTTAACTCACGTTATGCAAGCGATGAGATGAAAAGACTTTTTTCTGATGACACAAAGTTTAAGCTTTGGCGGAAGCTTTGGATTGCTTTGGCAGGAGCACAAAAAGAACTGGGGCTTGACATCTCTGATGAACAGATAGAAGAGATGAAAAAGTATTCAGATGACATAAACTATGATGTAGCAAAGCAAAAAGAAAAAGAGCTTCGTCATGATGTAATGGCTCACATTCATGCGTTTGGTGAGCAGGCAAAAAAGGCAAGACCAATTATCCACCTTGGCGCAACAAGCTGCTTTGTGACAGACAATGCAGATATCATCATAATGTATGAGGCAATGAAGCTTATTAGAAAAAAGCTTGTCAGCTGCATAAAGGTGTTGTCTGAATTTGCTTTAAAGTACAAAGACATGCCGACATTGGGTTTTACACACTTTCAGCCTGCTCAGCTAACAACAGTCGGCAAAAGAGCAATGCTGTGGGTTCAGGACCTGGTGATGGACCTACAATTTTTAGAGTATGTAATGGACCACACTTACCTAAGAGGCGTGAAGGGAACAACTGGTACACAAGCAAGTTTCATGGCTCTTTTTGATGGTAATGAAGAAAAGGTAAAAAAGCTTGACCAGCTTGTTTGTCAAAAGATGGGTTTTGAAAAGAGCTTCCCACTTACATCCCAGACGTATCCGAGAAAATTTGATTATTTAGTTTTATCAGTGCTTGCATCAATTGCGCAAAGCGCTTATAAATTTGCAAACGATATAAGGCTTTTGCAGCACTTAAAAGAGATAGAAGAACCGTTTGAAAAAACGCAGGTTGGTTCATCAGCAATGGCATATAAAAGAAACCCTATGAGATGTGAGAGAATCTGTGCCTTGGCAAGGTATATAATGGTCAACATTCAAAATCCACTGTTTACAGCATCCGTCCAATGGCTGGAGCGTACTTTGGACGATTCTGCAAACAGGCGAATTGCGATCCCTGAGGCGTTTTTAGCAACAGATAGTATTTTAAACCTTTATCACAATGTTGCAAGTGGGCTTGTTGTGTATGAGAACATGATAAAAAGACACATTGAACAAGAGCTTCCGTTTATGGCAACCGAGAATATACTGATGGAAGCGGTAAAGCGTGGCGGTGATAGGCAGGATTTACATGAAAAAATTAGAAGGTATTCCATGCAAGCTGCTCAAAATGTCAAAGAATTTGGGAAGGAAAATAACCTGATTGAACTCATATCGAACGACCCAAGCTTTAGACTTTCAAAAGAAGAAATTGAAGCTATTTTAGACCCTAAAAAGTTTGTAGGAAGAGCACCGTCTCAGGTAAAAGAATACTATGAGGAATATGTAAAACCTATATTGGAAAAGTACAAAGATGACCTTGATTTCAAATCAGAGGTGAATTTATAGAAAAAAATAGAAAGGGACTGTTTATTTTCCAGTCCCTTTTCTATTAATTTCTTTTTTGTATTACAAAAGTCGTTTAAATCAAAAAAGTTCTGTTTCACCTTTGCATAATTTTTGTAAGCTCTTCATATAAGCTATTTAACACACTTTGATAATCCTTTTCACCCATTTCAACGATTTCCATAAGTCTTTCAAGATCCCTTGTTGTCTCTTCATTTATATAATCTTGGTAATGTTGTGCAAGGTAAGAATACACTTTTCTTCCAAGTGCAGTTGAACGAATCCTTCTATATTGGTCCTCGAATACATATCCTCTTTTGAAAAGGGTCTCAACCATTTTAGCATATGTGGATGGTCTTCCTATATTCTTTTGTTTCATCTCATCAATAAGCATTGCTTGGGTGAAAAGAGGGGTTGTGTGCTTCTTGTAACTTTTCTTTTCTGTTATTTGGTATTCTCCACTTTCAAATTTTGAAAAAATCTGAATTGGACTGAACAAAAGCCAGCCTTCTTCTATCACCCCAATAGGCATTTCTTTTTCTATTTCTTGTTTATCAAACCTGAAAATTAATTTTTGATATTTTACAAGAGGGTTTTTCATCTGGCTTGTGAAAAATCTATTGAATATAAGTTCGTACACCTTAATATGATTAGCTGTCAAACCCTGAGCAAGTCTTTCACTTGACAACTCTTTTAACTCCAAAGGCGAAATTGGCTTAACAGGTCTTATTGCCTCGTGCGCACCCTCCGACCCGAAACTTCGGCCTACAAACAAGTCCCTTTTGCCTATCTTTTCTAAGTATAATCTTGCCACATTTTGACCTGTAAGTGATATTCTGTTTGAGTCAGTTCTGTGATATGTTATAAAACCATGTTCAAACAAAAACTGTAAAATTTCCATAATTTCCTGTACGCTGAGGTTTAATTTTTGTGATGCATAAGACAAAAGTGTGGGTGTATTAAATGGCAAAATAGTCTCAAGCTCTTTTTCATTTTCTTCTACTACCTCTACTAATACCTTGTCGCCATCTATTTTGCCTTCTGCCTCAAATCCAAACCCATTTTCAAATCTCACAAATGTAAATTCTTTTTGACTCTTTGCATATTCCTTTTCTCTTTCTATAATCCAGCCAAGGACAGTAGATTGCACTCTTCCTGCAGATAAATTATAGCTTTGAAAATTTTTCTGGAGCTTTGAGCTCAGTTCAAAACCAACCCACCTGTCTTCAATTCTACGTACAATCTGAGATTTTACAAGGTTTGCATTAAAATCGCGCTGGTTTTTTATGGCACTTTCAAAACCAAATTTTGTTATTTCGTGCATTTCAATTCGTCTTAAGTTCGGATTGACAGGTTTTAGATACTGGGATATATCCCATGAAATCTTCTCGCCCTCAACATCAGGGTCTGTTGCAACTAAAACTTCGTCTACTTCAGCTGCTATCTCACGAAGCACCTTTAATATCTCCTTTTTGTCATCAATCTTATCAGAGCCACATTTAGGACATGAAGGATACTCATCAGTAAACTGTGTACCACAGCTTGTACAGCGTTTGATAGAGTTATAGTACGGGATAAAATTGCCGTTTGATATTTCTACCCCATGCACTCCTGTTTTTGTATCAAGGTCATACACATGTCCTTTTGAGGCAGTTATGAGCAAAATTCCATCTGGAGTTACTGATTCGTATACAGAGAGCCTTCCATACCTTCTTGTTGATGCTTTTTCTAAAAATCTTGAAATTGTCTCTGCTTTTGTGGGCGATTCTACAATCATAAACCTTGACTTCAAATCTGAAGACCTCTCGGTTATTGAAGCCTCATTTCTGCTCATTTCAACCTCTTTGATTAAATCCTCAAAACATACCTCATCTTCGGTTTTCCATTCTTCATCAAGCAAAAACATGAGTCTTGACCTGAGACTTTCGAAAAGTAGGTCATCATCTTCAAATAAGATTGAAACTCCTTTTGTCAAAGAGCTACCCAACATTCGTGATGTCCTACCAGAACCTTGGATATATGTGAAAACATCAGGGAAGAATATCTGACCCTCATCTGAGATTTTCAAGTTTGAAAAGGACTTTTTAACAAAAACAGTCCACTTATCTTGAGGAATATACTTTTTTACTATCTCTCTTAACCTTTCGACCCGATATCTATCTATGCCTTTAAAAAAGCTTTTTAGCTTGGGATGTTCTTCAAGATAGTCAGAAAACACCCTTTCTAAGACAAACCGGGGCGCCTTTTCAATATCTGTTGAAAACCTAAACGAGGGCGTGCCCCAAAATATTGAATACTTTATTCTCAAGGGTAGGTCTATGCCTCTCACAAGCTTTCCATAGTATGAGTATATGCCACATAGAATTTTGAGCTTTCCATCTTTGAATTCCTCAAAACTTTTTTCAAAATCTTCCCATGTTTTACCGACAGATATTCCTTCGTTTTCTAAAAAGTTTATCACATCTTTGCCTTCTTCTTCATTTTCAACAAATAAGAGGATGCCATCATTGAGGATTTTGATTGTCTCAAGCAGCTTTTCTTTCGATTTTTTAGCAATTCTAATATTTGTAATATTTCTTATGCTGAATGTGAATCTACCTATTTCGAAACCAAGTAGCTCTCTAAACAAAAGAGGTTTTAGTCCTTGTGGCTTTGCAGTAGCAGAAGATACAATGAGAATGCCTTTAGATAAAGTAGAAGATGTGCCGTTTTGTTTTTGTTCAGGATACTTAATACCTTTTTTGAGGTTTTCAAATGTCTGGTCAATTGTCTTTTGGTCAATTCCAATCATCTGCAAAAGAGTGTCAATGTTTTTTGAAGATTTCAAAATTGCATCAACATCATCTACAAACACTAATGAGAATACCTTTTTTGCTAGGTCATCTTTTCGCTTTGATATAAATTGCGATGAAACAATCAAGATGTCAAATTCACCGTTTTCAAAGTTTTTCTCAAACTCGTCCTTTTCGGTTCTTTTCATTGATGACTTATAAGATAGAATTTTAACACTTTCTTTTGGCTCTTTATTGGCAAACTCAAGAAGTCTCTGATGCGCTTGTTCAACCAGCGATACAGTAGGAAAGATTAAAGCTACCTTCTTGCCATTTTTTGCCATCCACAGTGTTGCAACAAGTCCAAATGTTGTCTTACCAAGGCCTGTGGGAGCAATTAAAGTGAAACTTTTTGAGAGTAAAAGTCGCCTTGCCCAGAGCCGTTGATATCCTGTCATCGGTTTTCCAACTTTTGATACAAAAAACTTTTCAAACTCTTTATATTCATTTTTGAAATTCCAAAAGTAGGCATAATCTTTTAGGCTATTATGTTCTTTCAAGCTTTCAAGGATATTCATATTATTTTCAAATGGTAGACACTTTTCACATGGAAGTCCTTTTTGATTTCTTGTATCTGAGTTAATACCACCACAGTTTATGCATGAATGATAATATTTTGCTCCTGTTGCCAAGCAAAATTCCCCCTTATTCTTTTTTGAGGGCTTTTAGTTTTTCTAATTTTCAAATATACTAAGGGTTTTGGAAAAATTCAATATTAAAAAAAGCTGCCCGCTTTAAAATTTTCCTATCGGGGCAGCTTTTCAAAGTTTACTCTAATTCAAATCTCTGTTTTATAATCTCAACGGCCTTTTCCTCATCTTTCTGATCAATCAAGTATGAGATGTCAACCTCGCTTGTTGTCACCATCTTAAGCTCAACACCTGCTTCTGCCAAAGTGGTGAAAAGGGATGCTGCAACGCCCGGCAAATCTCTCATAGCTTCACCGTAGATACTCAGCTTTGTCAGGTTAGAAATTATGTCAATTCTTAAATGTGGAATCTCTTTTTTGAACTTGCTCAGCGCTGAAATTGCCTTTGGTACATTTTCTTCATCAAGACTAAATGATAGATTTATATTTCCTTTGTACGGAGCTGTCTGGCTAATCATGTCAATGTTTATTCCGTGGCTTGCTACTTCATTGAAGATTGAGGCAATCAGGTCTATTTTGTTTGGGACATTATCCAATGTTATCATGGCAACGTTTTGAGTGACATTTAAATTTGTCACAGGCTTCAAATTCAAAACACCTCACATTGAATTAATCAGATCACTCATGTTATATATACCCGGCTTTTTGTCTTTTATAAACATTGCAGCCCTGATACTACCGTTTGCAAAAACCTCTTTTGAAAGGGCTGTGTGTTTTATCTCTATAATCTCATCTGGACCAGCAAAGATAACACTGTGCTCTCCAACAATTGTACCTCCGCGCACTGAAAAAATTCCTATCTCATTTTGAGCCCTTTTCTTTCTTCTTGTGTGCCTGTCATAGATGTACTCATACGCATTGTTTGCAACCTCGTTGATAGCATCTGCAAGCATAAGAGCTGTGCCAGAAGGTGCGTCAATCTTCTGGTTGTGATGTTTTTCAACAATTTCAATATCAAACTTACTTCCCAGCGTCTTGTATGCTTTTTGTACAAGATCTGCAACAAGGTTAACACCAAGTGACATGTTGGCAGACCAAAAAATTGGTATCTCTTTTGAAGACTCAACAATCTTTTCTTTCTGTTCACTTGTAAAGCCTGTTGTGGCAATTACAACTGGTTTTTTCTTTGCCTTTGCAAATTCTAAAATTGCAAGTGTAGCCTCTGGCAGAGAAAAATCAATTATTACATCAAACTCTTCTTGAATTTGGGAAGGATTACTGTAAACAGGATAGTCAAAATTTCTTGTAGTGTTCAAATCAACACCTGCAACAATTGTAACATCTTCATATGTTTTTGCAACCTTGCTAACAACCTGACCCATCTTGCCATTGCAACCGTTAAGTAAAACTTTTAGCATTTGTGCATCACATCCATCTATGCTTAGTTTTTTAGAGATGTTTAAAAACGTATTTTTTACTCTTTTATGTTTATTCCATAGTCAATAAGAGCCTTTTTTAGTATCTCTCTATTTTTCTCAGTCATTGTAGTAAGCGGCAGTCTTGGCCTTCCGACATTGAATCCCATCATATTCATAGCTTCTTTTACAGGTATTGGATTTACCTCAATAAATAATGCTTTGATAATTGGAAGTAGCTTTAGCTGCAGCTCTTTTGCCTTTTCAACTTGGCCGTTTAAGAAGTACTCAACAATATCATGTGTCTCATCAGGCAAAATGTTAGCAAGAACTGAGATCACACCAATTCCACCAACAGAGAGTACTGGTACAATCTGGTCGTCATTTCCAGAGTAGATGTCAATGTCAGGGCAGAGCATAGCAATTTCTGCAACCTGTGTGATATTTCCGCTTGCTTCTTTGATAGCTCTTATGTTAGGAAGTTTTGAGAGCTCCTTCATTGTCTCGGGCAGTATATTTAGCCCTGTTCTTGATGGAACATTGTAGACAATTATAGGGATTGACACAGCATCGTTTATTTCTTTAAAGTGTTCAATCAGACCTTTTTGGGTTGTCTTATTGTAGTAAGGTGTTACATGCAAAAGACCATCTGCACCAAGCTCCTGGGCTTTTTTGGAAAGATATACTGCATGTTTTGTATGGTTGCTGCCAACACCCGCAATGACAGGTTTTCTGCCAGCTACCCTATCAATGACAAATCTAATTACCTCTAAATGTTCATCGTCTGGCATTGTCGAAGGCTCGCCAGTTGTACCACATACGATGATAGCATCTGTTTTGTGCTCAAGATGAAAATCAACAAGCCTCCCAAGAACTTCAAAGTCCACACTTTCCTCGTCCTTAAAAGGTGTTATCAAGGCAACACCTGAGCCTTTAAAAATTGGCATAGCAATAAAACCTCCCATTTATTCAAAACATTAAATTATGGTCAAACTGAAAATATTAACTAAAGAAATACTCAATTACCTTCTCAGCTATCTGAACAGCATTTGTAGCAGCACCTTTTCTGATATTGTCAGCAACAACCCAAAGATTTACACCACTTTCAACAGATTCATCTCTTCTGATTCTTCCAACATACACTTCATCCTTACCAGATACATAGATTGGCATTGGGTACAAAAGATTTTCTGGGTCGTCTTGAACAACAACACCTGGTGCCTGTCTTAAAGTTTCTTTTAATTCTTCTAAATCAAATTGTTTTTCAAATTCAACGTTAATGGACTCACTATGACCATTGAAAACAGGTACCCTTACGGTTGTTGCTGTAATTTTGATAGAGTCATCATGCAAAATCTTCCTTGTTTCATTTATCATCTTCATCTCTTCTTTTGTATATCCATTTTCTAAGAAAACGTCAATATGAGGAATTACATTTCCTGCAATTGGATATGGAAATTTCTTTGGTGGTGCACCTTTTAAACCTTCTTCCAAATCTAAATATCCTTGATACCCAGCACCTGAGACAGCCTGATATGTCGAGTACACAATTCTCTTTATTTTGTATTTATCATGCAAAGGCTTTAGAACAACAACTGCCTGAATTGTTGAGCAGTTTGGATTTGCGATAATTCCCTTATGCCACTTGATATCCTCTGGATTTACCTCTGGTACAACTAAAGGAACGTCTTTTTCCATACGCCATGCGCTTGAGTTGTCAATTACAATGCAACCTTTGGAGGCTGCGATTGGTGCAAAGTGGAGAGAGGTAGATGCACCAGCTGAGAAAAGTGCAATGTCTATCCCTCTGTCAAATGAATCTTCTTTTAGCTCTTCTACAATGTATTCCTTTCCCATAAACTCAACCTTTGTACCAGCTGATCTGCTTGATGCAAATAGGTAATATTCTTCAACAGGAAGATTTCTCTCTTCTAACACTTTCAAAAATGTTCTACCAACCATACCAGTTGCGCCAACTATTGCCATTTTGATTTTCCTTGCCATTTTTGAATTAGCCTCCTCTAAAAATATTTTACTTTATTTCTGCATACAAAATCAAATAAAACTAAAAAAAGCTGGTCTTCAGCCAGCTTCTGTTAATATATTGTATAACAAGGATTATACAATATATTAACAGATAGCGCTCCACCAATTTTTCAATTGGTGACAGTTGCATGGATATTCTCCATGCACCCAGGGAAGTTTCCAAGAAGAAAGAAACTCCCTTCGGCGTCTTTTCCTTTCAGCAGGCTTCATCTGTGTCTTCTTTCACATCCACCTGCCTACTCTTAAAAGACGCGACCTCTATCTATTAATATATTATGAGCTATTCACTTGTGGTGTTTATTTAATAATACCATTAAAATTCTTTGTATGTCAAATCTTTTTGAAAAGCTAAAATTTATTTTCATGTGATATAATTTAAATACCAACGCGTAAAAAAACAAAATTAAAAATGGAGGATGGATAATTTGGAAAAAATTAAAGAAAGGTTTGCTAATTTTCAGAAAGCACTTTTGAGATTGAAAGAAGCTATAGAAGAAAGGAGCGATAATCCTCTTTTGTATGATGGTGCTATTCAAAGATTTGAATTTACATATGAGCTTGCCTGGAAATTATTGAAGGCGTATTTGGAATATCAAGGCATAGTAAGTATTTCTTCACCCAGAGCAGTTTTCAAAGAAGCATTTTCAGGGGGTTTGATTGAAAATCAGGAAAAATGGCTAAGGATGATTGAAGATAGGAACTTGACTGTCCACACCTATGATGAATGTGTTGCCAAAATAATATTTGAGAGAATAAAAAGTGATTACTTACCTTTGTTTGAGGAACTTGAGAAAAAAATCGAGGAGTTGATTAAATGAAATTTGGGATTGAAGATGTCATATTTGAGAAAATTATGGAGCTCATCAGAAGTGAAAGGACAATAAAAAAGGCTATATTATTTGGTTCAAGAGCAAGAGGTGATTATAAAATAAATTCGGATATTGACATTGCAATAGTGGTAGATGGTGAAACAACAGCTGGTTTTAAATTAGATTTGGATGAAGCTGCAGGGCTTTATAAGGTTGACTTAGTTGAACTTGAGAAATTAGAAAACGAAACATTCAAAAATAAAATCTTAAAAGAAGGAATTGTAATATTTGAAAGGGGAGTTTAAAGCAAATGTTTAAAGTGGGAATTGGATATGATGCTCACAGATTTGTCGAAAAAAGAAAACTAATCTTAGGTGGTGTTGAGATTCCATTTGAAAAAGGGCTTTTAGGTCATTCTGACGCAGATGTTTTAATTCATGCAATAATTGATGCCATCCTTGGTGCTATGGGCGAAAATGATATTGGAAAGCTCTTCCCTGACACTGATATGAAATACAAGGATATCTCAAGTATAGTCCTTTTAAGGGAAGTTTCGAAACTTTTGAAAAATAAAGGTATGAGTATAATTAACATAGATACAACAATAGTTGCACAAAAGCCAAAGATTTCTCCATATACAGATGAGATGAAGACAAACATTGCAAAGGCTTTAGATATTGAAAAAACTCAGGTAAACATAAAAGGGAAAACAACAGAAGGTTTGGGATTTGAAGGAAGAGAAGAAGGAGTTTCAGCTTACGCTATTGTTCTATTACACGAATAAATGTTTGATAAATTTTATTTATAATGGTATAATCTTAAGTGATTGATAGTGATCGATTACATTAAATATAGTGGATGTGAGAGAATGTTAGATTTACACAATTTAGCTCAGCAAATAAGTGAAAAGAGAAATATGATATTGCAAAAAGAAAAAGAGATAGAAGAAAATATTCAAGAGGTTTTTAATTTTTTAAGCTTTTTAGATGAGCAAAAGGTAGAAAAGGTGCTTTCTAAAATTCCAAGAAAAGATGAGAAAAACGAAATCTTATTTTGTCTTCCATATTATAGTAACTTTAATAAATTTATGACGGGTTTTCCCTGTGAGGTTCAGACAAGTTATGAAGTATTTGCAGTTGATGGTAGCAATACTGAGATTGACAGGCATATCTCACAGCCTTACTACCTTTTGAACATTGCCTGTGTAGAAATTACTTATAACAATGAAAACAGCAATTTTAATTACCAAACATATCCTTACATTTACCTTGACGAAGAGCTTTATTCAAAAAAAGAAGCTCAGGCAATCAAAAGCTCATCTGAAATATCAAGAGAAAGACAAACAAAAGAGTACATGGCTATTTTAGAGTATGTTGAAAACTGTTTACCAAAAAGTGATCTGAGACTTGTTCTTTATGATGGAAATCTCATTGATTGGACACAAGACAGGCAGGGTTTACGCTTTGGCAGAAGAGCAAATCTTGAGCTTGAAAAGATTTTTAATGTGGCAAAACAAAAAAACGTAGCAGTTTGTGGTTTTATTTCAATGCCAAAGAACTCTATTATCTCTAATCTTTATAGGATATATAACTGTGAAAAGATGCGGATTGACTGTAAAGAATGCAGCAGAGAAGAAAAGAGAAATTGTGAAAAGATAGAGAGAATAAAAGATGTATTTTTGTTTTCGGACCTAAAAAGTGGACAGCACTCTAATGTATTTTACACCTTAGGAAGAGCATTTGACGAGTTTGAAGACACAGATATTACCTTTGTTTATCTTGCAACTGGCTACGAGATTGCACGAATAGAAATTCCTGTTTATGTTGCAAAAGATGAAAAGTGGCTCAAAAAATGTATCGGTGCAATATATCACCAGTGCCAGGTTGGATTTGGTTATCCTATATCGCTCACACATGCTCACGAGTTTTCTACTATCTCACATCAGGACAAAGCAGCCATAGAAAATATCCTTTTGGGGGTTGGAGATGAGATTTTGCCATATTCTGCAAAGAAGAATAATAAGGTCAAAAGGATAGTATAAAAAAGGAGTTGTGCTGGTGATGGCAGTTGGTGAGATAATTGATATTTCTTTTACTCAAATTACATGTGAAGCAAAAGATCTTGACAATATCCCTACAGCCGGTCAGTTTATAAGATTTGAGCTTGATAACTACAAAGTCTTGGGGTGTGTTACAAGGTATGACGTAGGAAGTATATCACAAGAAGGATATCCGCGGGCCCTGTGGAAAACCCCAGAGGAGCTAAAAAGGTTTTATCCACAGCTTGAGCAGATTTTAAAAGGTTATTTTAAGTGTATAATCCTTGGCTTTATATCAAATGGCAAGTTCATAAACTGCCTTCCGGACAGAAGTATAAGGCTTCACACAATGGTTGAGTTGGCAGACAAAAACGATATCCTTTTGGCAACACAAAGCAGTTTGTTTCTAAACTCTGTTATAAAAGCAAAGGATGTTGACGTTGTTGAGGTAATTCCGTGGATGCTCTACTTTGCCTATGTTGCAAGAAAAAAGGATTATGAGTACATAGAGCATATGGGGAAAGAGCTAAACGCATATCTTAAATATGACTTAAATCTTCTTACACCTATTATTGAAAGACTGGAAAATTTGATTTCTCACTTATAAAAAAAAGGGTGAGTAAAAGATGCCGGAAAAGTTTTATACTGGTCAAAGGATTGGCAAGGTCATAGGCGGCTCATTTTTAGAAGGGCTTGCAATAAAGGTTGAAGATGATTCTATCATTGAAGATACAAGAATAGGTAGCATCTTAGTTAGCCAAACAGAGAAGAAAAAATACTATTGCATGCTCACTGATATGGTCATAGAAGGCATGAACAAGCAATCTTTAACTGAGCTTCCAAGAGGCACTGAGTTTTCTCTTTTAAATAGAATTACAAGAGGAACTTCAATTTACACAATATTTAAGGCCCAGCCTGTTCTTGCATTTGATCTGCAAGAGGGGAAAAACCAGCCAATAAGAAACATTCCTCTTCATGCTTCAAGTGTCAGAAGGGCAACATATGATGATATCCAAGATGTATTTGGAAGCTTTGAAAAAGACCCCAAACGTTTTTTCCCAATCGGAAGCGTTCTTGACATGGATGAAAGTACCCAGGTGTGCATTGACATAGACAGGTTCATTGAAAGAAGCAGTGGTATTTACGGTCGAACAGGTACAGGAAAGTCATTTATTGCAAGGCTTATAATGGCAGGAATTATTCTTTCTGACAAAGCCTCTTTGCTGATATTTGATGCGCACTCAGACCACGGTCCAGATAGCATTGATGAGGAAAACCATCATGTAAAAGGTTTAAAAAGTCTTTTTGGGAACAAAGTTCAGATAATGACAATTGAGAGCAGTTCAATAAACAGAGCAGGAGTGCTTCCAATTGAGATTGATGTGAGAGATGTTGAGGTTGAGGACATCTTGTCAATCTCTGAAGAGCTAAACTTAAATGAAACAGCTGAACAAGTGATGATTGCTCTCAAAAACAAGTTAGAGGCACAAGGAAGACATTGGCTTCAGGAAATCTTGGTAAATGGTGAGGAACTTGCTGAGGAGTTTAAAGACAGTGAGGCTATTGTCAACAGAAGTTCACTTTTAGCGCTTATAAGAAAACTTTCTGTATTAAAAGAGCTTCCTTATCTTAAGTACGACAGAAGTCCTGGAACAAATTCTATTGATATAATCCTTGATTATCTTCAAAAAGGAATTAGCGTTGACATAACCTTTGGCAAAGGAGACAAGCTCCTAAACTACTTATTTGTCACAAATGTATTGTCAAGAAGAATATACAATAAATACATGGAGATGTACGAAAAACACATCTCAAACAGAAAAAAATATCCAGCACCAAGACCGCTCGTGATTGCAATTGAGGAAGCCCACAGATTTTTATCACCGGATGTTGCAAAACAGACAATATTTGGCACAATAGCAAGAGAGATGAGAAAGGCAAAGGTAAGTCTTATGTGCATAGACCAGCGTCCATCTCAGATAGACAGTGAGATTGCCTCACAAATAGGGACAAGGGTGATTTTAGCACTTTCTGATGAAGCGGACATTGCAAGTGCGCTTGCTGGTATGAAAAATAGTAAACAACTGAGGGCTATTATTGAGTCTCTTGATTCAAAACAGCAAGCGCTTGTTATTGGCCATGCTGTCCCAATGCCAATTGCAATAAAAACAAGAGGGTATGACCAGAGCTTTTACGATTTTGTTTCGATTTACAGTCCAAAGACTGATGTTGAAGACAATTACAGGAAGGCACTTGAAGCCTCAGAAGAGTTTCTGAAAGATATGGAGTATTAGAAATTCCTTTTAATAAAGGGTGGAACATAAATGTCAATACGAGGTGTTCACACAGCAGATCTTCATTTTGGTGTGACAACATACAGCAAAGAAACTCCAGATGGACTGGGATCGCGTGTTCATGATTTTTTCAGGACATTTGATAGAATATTAGAGTATATAAGACAAAACCATATAGACCTTTTGCTCATCACTGGGGATATATTTAAAGACAGGGAGCCAAACTCTACCTTGCGAAATATGTTCTACAAAAGGGTTGTTGAGATTGCAAAAGAAGGCGTATTAGTTGTAATAGTTCCTGGGAATCATGACATGCACCCATTTGAAGCAAAACATCATTCAGTCAAGGTTTTTGAAATATTTGAACAAGAAAATATTGTTGTAATGGATAAGCTTTTTGAAACGAAGGTGTTTGATATAAAAGGTGAAAGACTCAGAGTTATAGCTGTACCATATCTTTACCTTGAAAGGTTTATAGATAAAACAATCCCTGAGAAGATTGAGCAGATTGAGCAAAACATTGCAAATTTTTTTGAAGAAAGATTGGCAGAAATTTTAGACTCATGTGAAGATGATATACCGACCATCTTAGCAGGCCACTTTACAGTCAATGAAGCTGAAGTTGGCAGTGAAAGAATGATTATGATAGGAAAAGATGTAAAGGTACCAATTTCTGTACTTTTACATCCAAAACTTAGGTTTGTTGCCCTTGGCCATATCCACAAACCACAGATTTTAAATTCTAAAGACCCGGCAATTGTGTACTGTGGCTCGCCTGACAGAATAGATTTTTCAGAAGCACAAGACCAGAAAGGTTTTGTAGTATTTGGAATAGACAGAGAAAATTTTTGGTTTGAGTTTAAACCTGTTGTTGTCAGGCCTTTCTATCAACTTGAAATTGATTTGTATGAAGCAGATAGTGATGTAGAGAAAATACTTATTTCAGAGATAGACAGAAAAATAAAGAACTTAGAAGAAAACTCATCTGCAAACGTGAAAGCATCAGTTATAAAGCTTATAATAAGGACACAAAGTTTGCTAAAGGAAAGGCTTAATTTAACCAAGGTAGAAGAGTATTTAAAAGACATGTGTTTCATTTTAGCCCCGATTGAGATAGAGGTCACAGATGCCAAGAAAGATTTTAGGATTATCGAGGTTGATGAAAAGTCAGATCCTATTTTTGCATTTGAAAGGTTTTTGTCTGCAAGCCCAAAATATAAAGATATAAAAAACAAAAATGAGGTAGTTGCGACATTTAAATCCTTGTTTGAAGAAGCACAAAGTGACTAAAAAAAGTTGGGGGGTCAATTTTTGAGACCACTTTACTTAAAGATCGAAAATTTTAAATCTTATGGTGAAAATTTCAATGAAATTGACTTTAAAAATATTAAGGTTGCGTGTATTGTAGGTAAGAATGGAAATGGGAAATCTTCTATTGCAGAGGCAATTACATGGGCACTTTTTGGTGAATTTGAGAGACTTCAGACTGGCAGGCGTGGCAAAATCTCTGAAACAGAATATATAAACTCACATAAAGATTACATGCAGGTTGAGTTTGAATTTGAGATAGATAAGCTTGTGTACAGGGTTGTAAGAAGGCTTGATAGAAGAGGGAAAAAATATCTTTCTCTTTTTATCAAAAAAAATGATGTGCTGATTCCAATTAGTGAAGCAAACTATACTCAGACACAAAACAGACTGGAAAGGATTTTAGGGATAGACTTTAATGTGTTTTTACACTCGGCATACCTTTCTCAGAAACGAACAGAAGACTTTTTGTTATCATCACCAGAGGAAAGGCGTGAGATTTTAGCTAAGATTTTAAACCTCGGCGTATATGACAGAATAAATGAGCTTGCAAAGGAAAAGAAAAAAGAAAAAAAGATGATGCTTGATCTCAAAATCAAGGAAAGTGAAGAGAAGTTAAAACTTACTTCAGAAGAAGAGAGTATTAAAACATCTATTTTAGAGCTTGAAGAGAAAACCAAAAAGATTACAGGCGAATTAGATACACTTAAGAATGAGCTAAATAATCTTGTATTTCAAAAATATGAAATAGAGCAGAATCTCAAGAGCATTGAAGAGAAGAAAAGAGAAAGAGAGGAAATTAGAAGAAAACATGAAAGTATAAAACAGAAGATTGAAGATAGCAAAAAAGAGCTTACAAAGATAGAAGATGAGCTAAAAAGTGAGTCTGAAATAACTTTAAAAGCAAGGGAATATGAGATTCTTAAAAACAATTTAGAAGCTCTTGAAAAAGAGTATAATACTTTTGTGAAGCTTAAAAATGATATAGCACTTATTGAAAAAGAAATAAGTGGAAAGATAGAACAGAAAAAAATATTTGAAAAATCTGTGAAAGAGACTACTGAAAAGCTTAGCAGAGAGAACTCAGAGCTTTCTAAGTATGAAGAAGAGCTAAAAAAGTCAGAAATTGAGATTTCCAACGTTGAGAAAGAGCTTGAGAAAATTAAGGGACTGAAGCAAGAGTTGGAAGAAAAAAGGGATGAGATTACAAAAATTGAGAAGTTTTTAGAAGTAGTTGATAGTAAGCTTAAAGAACTTGCAACAAACTATAAGTTAATTGAGTCAAATAAAGGGAAATGTCCTGTATGTTTGCGGAAAATAAATGGCGAAGAGGAAAAGGAGCATATTAAAAGAGAGATAGCATCTCAAGGGAGGGAGTACAAGGAAAAAAAGGAAAAGTTAAATTTAAAGCTATCAAGCCTTAAAAAACAATATCAAGAACTTGAAGAAAAGGTAAAACAAGAAGAGGTTTTGCGCACCAAAGAGAAGAAGCTTCATGGTGTATACGAAAATTTAAAGGCAAAGGTAGAACAAAAAAAGCAAAATATTAAAAACTTACAAGACTCAATTTTTAACGACGAACAAAATATAAAGGCCTGTGAGCAGGAAGTAATAAAGCTTGAGCTGAGATTAAAAGATTTAAAGGATGATCTTAATAAGTTAAACTTTGATGAGGAAAATTACAATATTCTTCTACAAAAGGTAAAAGAGCTTGAGGTATATCAAAACTTGCTGAAAACAATAGAAATAAACAAGGTAAAGGCAGAGAACCTGAGAAATCATATTCTTGAGTACCAAAAGGAAGAAGATGAACTTTCAAAAAAGATTCAAGAGATAGACAGAGAGTTGTCTGATATGCTTTCTCAATCATCAGCCGAGAAACTTTCGAAGATTAAATCAGATATAAATAGTTGTGAGATAAAAATCAGTCGTCTTCAAGAAGATTTAAACTCTATCTTAAAAGAAATAGGGATTTTTGAGCAGAAACTCAGCCAAATCAAAGAAGCTAAAAAGAAACTGCTTGTACTTGAAAAAGAGATAGAAGAAATAAAAAAAGAGATAGAAATTTATGATATCATCATTGACATAACTGGTCCTGATGGTATTAAAAATGAAATAATTGCAAACACCCTGCCACTTGTCAGGGATGAGGCAAACCGGCTTTTAAAACTTTTGACAAATGGAGCTTTTTCAATTGATTTTAAAACACAAAAGGAAATGGCTTCTGGTAAGACAATAGAAACACTCCAAATAGAGATTTCAGATAAAAATGGTACAAGAAACTACGAACTTTTTTCAGGGGGCGAACTTTTCAGGATTAACTTTGCTATTCGGATAGCTCTTGCAAAGGTACTTTTAAAGAGAGCAGGTGCTTCGATTAGAATGTTAATCTTGGACGAGGGTTTTGGGTCACAGGATGAAGAAGGAAAAGACCACATAATAGAATGTTTAAATCAAATCAAGGACCAGTTTGATACAATACTTGTAATAACCCATATTGAGGATTTGATGGATGCGTTTGACCAGAAGATAATTGTAAAAAAAGATATAGAAGGGTCTAAAATTTTTGTTGTATAATATATGAGTATTTTTTAAATATTGAAGCTAAAAATGAGGAGGTAAACAAGAATATGGCAAAAAACAGGTTTCCAGGACTTGGTGGCGGTTTTAACATAAATCAGCTTCAAAAACAGGCAAAAAAGATGCAAGAAGAGATTGAAAAGCTACAAGAAGAGTTAAACCAAAGAGAAGTTGAAGCTACTGCAGGTGGCGGTGCTGTAAAGGTTGTTATAAACGGTAAAAAAGAGATTAAAAGTATTGAGATTTCCCCAGAGGTTGTTGATCCAGACGACATTGAAACACTTCAAGATTTAATAGTTGCCTGTGTAAATGAGGCAATTAGAAAGGTTGAAAAAATGATAGAAGAAGAGATGCAAAAGGTAGCAGGTTTTGGGTTTCCAGGTCTTTTTTAAGATGAGGTTGATATAATATGCAAGCAAAAGAAAATGCTATCTCAAAACTTATCCAGCAGCTTGAAAAACTGCCTGGCATAGGCCAAAAAACTGCACAGAGGCTTGCTTTTTATATAATTAACATGAAAAATGAAGATGTAAAAGCATTGGCAGAGGCAATCTTAAGTGCCAAAAATAGCACAAAATTGTGCAAAATATGTTGCAACTTTACAGAAGGTGATATTTGTCATATATGCAGTGACGATAAAAGAGACAGAAGCATAATTTGTGTTGTTGAGGAGCCTCAGGATGTTGTAGCCCTTGAAAAGGTAAAAGAATACAAGGGACTTTACCATGTACTGCATGGTGCAATATCACCGCTCAAGGGTAAATATCCTGAACAGCTGACAATTGATGTTCTTCTAAAAAGACTTGCTGATACTAATGTAAAAGAAGTAATAATTGCTACAAACCCGGATGTGGATGGTGAGGCAACTGCATCATATTTAGCGAGACTTATAAAGCCAATAGGTATTAAAGTGACAAGAATTGCCCGTGGTATTCCGGTTGGCGGCGATATTGAATATGCAGATGAGGTAACAATTCTCAAAGCAATTGAAGGAAGAAAAGAGATTTAGTGTTATATCAAAGCAAATATTGGTGCATAATATATAAAAGAAATATTTTTTAGGCAGTTTAAAAGATGAATATGGAAGTTTTAAGCATTATCTCAAACCAAGTATCTGATGTAGAGTTGCTTTTGCAGATTAAAAACCGAAAAGAAAAGGATTATGAGTACTTACTCAAATACGTAAAAGGACTTTTAGATAGTGCAAATACTCTTTTTAACTACTCTTCAGACCAAGATTTGATTGAGATTGCCATCTATCAACAGATACTTGCTGAGAAGTGGCTAAACTACTTGTATAAGCTCCTAAAAAAGAACCCTCAATAAAAAAGAGGGTTCTTTTTATTTTTGGTTTTACATAAAATAGATTAAAGAAACTATTTCTTAAGGAAGATATTAAATTGCAAGATGAAAATATTGGATTTTCTAATTAGATTTTTGTTCACTTGCTGTTTTATTGTGCTTTTTAATTTCTTATTTGAACCATACGGACTTCACATTGGGTTTAACATTGTAAACCTTGGAGTTGGTACATTAATAGGATTTCCCGGTTTTGCCTTGCTTTTTATTCTGGCTTTTCTTTTTT
>NZ_APGP01000013.1:0-8383 GCF_000404025.1 Caldicellulosiruptor sp. F32 | reverse complement strand
GGCGATAGTAACATTTTTTGCAGCGAGGATTTATGGACAAAGAGGTGCTAAAAAAAGACATGGTAACAGTTCAGGCGAAGCTAATTTTTGACAGCAGCGAAGATAGGCAAAAGGTATTAGACCTTATGAGAAGATGGTCGTCCTGTATGAGGTATGCATACAAGAGGTTACTGGAAGGGCATAAAAGGAATGAACTCAAAAGAGAGCTGCAAGGAATTTTCAATCTTAATTCCCGATACGTTGATGATGCAATAATGAAAGCAAACAGTGTTTTAGACTCATGCAAAGAAAGAGGAGAAAATCCTGAAAAGGTCATTTTTGGTGGTAGGCAACTTTTTGAAAAACTAAAGAGGCGACACATAAACGGCAATGTATATAGGAAACTTCAACGAGAGTGGCAGGAGAAAAGGAAGGGGAATCTGTACTCAAGAGGAGACAGGAGCAAGAAGGGGAATCTCAATACAAGGATTGAGACAGGTGAAGATTGTACAAGACTTAGAATCAACGTGGGAGAAAGGGAGTATGTATGTGCGAGGATACAGTCCGGATGGAAGATAAAAGATGGAACGTATATTGATAGGAATCAACTTCTTGAGGTGATAAGTATTTCCGGGCAGCCCTACTCTGTCCAGCTGAAACTTAAAAGTGGTGTAGTATATGCCTACTTTGTTATTGAAGAAGTTTTTCCACAGCCTGCGATAACGAGAGCGAATGGGGTTATAGGGATAGACACTAACGCATATCCAAAGAATGTTGCATGGGTAGAAACAGATGAGCACGGAGAGTTTCTGGGATATGGCAGAATACCACTTGAGAAGCTTGAGAGTGGGAGCTCAAGCAAGAGAGAGTATTACAGGTGGCAGTATGCACACATGATAGTACAAATGGCGAAAGAGAAGCAAAAAGCTATAGTGATTGAGAGTCTCAGCATACAGGACAGAGGCAGAAGAGGAGACTTTTCAGGCAGAAAATCAAGACGGATAAGGCACTATTTTGGGTACAGGTCACTTTTGGAGAAGGTAAAACTTCTGGCAAAGCGTGAAGGGATAGAGGTTATAGAAGTAGACCCGGCGTATACTTCTGTGATAGGGATGTTAAAGTATGCACCGCAGTTTATGGTGAGCAAGGATATTGCGGCAGCGTATGTAATAGCGCGAAGAGGGCTTGGCTTGAGAGAAAGGATACCGCACAACTACATGCTACTCCTCAGTAGGCTTGATGTAAACAACCTGGAAGAGCTAAAAGAGTATGTAAGGAAGGTAGTCAAGAACAAACATCTGAGGAGAAAGCAACTCAGAGAGATAGATAGGGTGATAGGGATTTTACAAAGCTCTGGGAGTGAGCCAGGGAGGCTATTCGTGCCTCTGGATGGAACAAGTGCAGGTAGTCGTGGCAAAAACCACAATCCCTGGCGAGTTCTCAGGGTAGCGGTGGTAACGCCACTCTCCCCTGACAGAGTCCTGCGTGACATGTCTGTCTTGAAATTGCTTTTGATTTCAGGGCAAGTGGGGAAGACCTGGAAGGGCGCGAGTTCCTGTTTCTTGGGACAGGGGCTATGGCTTTCCCAAATACCGCCTGCTGGGGCTGGGAAAGCCTGAAAGGCGGACTACAAATACCCCAGCCACCAAACTCGTGCTAATGTGCACAGTTTGGTTGACCAGGTTAAAAGGTTATGAAAGGTATTATAATGGCAGGAGGTGCGGGGACAAGGCTAAGACCTTTGACAGTTTCCTTGCCAAAGCCAATGATTCCTTTTTTTGGGAGACCTATTATGGAGTATGCTGTAAAGCTTTTAAAGCGCCACGGAATTTATGAAATTGGGACAACCCTTCAGTATCATCCAGATAAAATAATGAATTACTTTGAAGATGGCAGTAAATTTGGCGTAAAGATGCAACATTTTGTTGAGGACAGGCCTCTTGGCACTGCAGGTTCTGTCAAAAATGCAAAGTCGTTTTTAGATGAGACTTTTGTTGTCTTAAGCGGGGATGGAATTACAAATGCTGATTTGTCTGCTACAATCAAGTTTCACAAGGAAAAAAAGAGCAAGGTCACAATTCTTCTAAAAGAGGTTGAGATACCAATAGAGTATGGTATTGTCTTGACAGATGAAGAGGGGAGAATCAGAAGATTTTTTGAAAAGCCTTCGTGGAGTGAGGTATTTTCAAACTTAGCTAACACAGGGATATACATTATTGAGCCGGAGATTTTGGATTATATAGAAGATGGAAAGCCATTTGACTTTAGCAAAGACCTATTTCCAAAACTCTTAAGTGAGAATGTGCCAATGTACGGGTATAAAATGGAAGGGTATTGGTGTGATATTGGTGATATTGGCAGTTATATAAAAGCACATAAGGATATATTTAAACTTGGTGGAATTTTAGACCTTGATTTGGCAAGCTCATGGATTGGAAATAATTGTAATATCTCTAATTCTGTTAAATTTATGGGAAAGGTTTTTGTTGGTTGTGAATGTGAGATTGAAGATGATGTTGAAATAGGCGAATTTACTGTAATTGGTGATGGAGTAAAGATAGAAAAAGGAACCAAATTAGAAAGGGCAATTGTATGGAATGGGAGTTATATTGGCAAAAACTGTGAGTTAAAAGGATGTGTTATATGTAACAAGTCAGTTTTAAAAGACTATGTCAGGGTCAATGAAAAGGCAGTTGTTGGTGAGAAAAATCTATTAAAAGATTTTGTTGAGGTTAAGGCTGAAGCTAAAATATGGCCAGAAAAGGTTGTTGAAGCAAATACTGTTATAGATGAGAATATATACTGGGGTACTGAGGTGATAAAGAGTGTATTTTGGATAAGAGGCATCACAGGAGATTTCAATTTAGAAGTTACGCCCCAGTTTGCGATAAAACTTGGAAATTCTCTTGGTTCTGTGTTTGACAAAAACGCCCGGATACTCATTGGCGATGACTATACAGAAAAGAGCAGTGTTATAAGAAAGGCAATTGAGACAGGATGCCAGATAACAGGTGCAAGACTTTACAGAACAAGAGGAATTATTCTGCCGATATTTAGATATATTGTTCAGGACTATTATGATGCAGGTGTTTATGTGCGAACACGAGGCAACAGCATAAGAATTGAGATATTTGACCAAAACGGAATAAATATTGACAAGGGCTTAGAAAGAAAGATTGAAAATCTGTTTGTGACATGTGATTTTAGAACATCGTCAACAATTCATTTTGTAAATGAGCTTGTATCATCTCCCTTAGAGATGTACTTTAACAGGCTTGAGACGACTTTTGATGTAAACAAGCTCAGGAATAAAAAAATATGCATTCTTTCAGAGGACAAAGAGATAATTTCACTATTTGACAAGATTTGCTCACGCTATCACATAAAAGCTACTTTAATTTCTGGTGGGTCAAAACATTGTGTTGAGAACCTAAAAGGATTGTGTTTGCAAAGCGAGTATAATGCAGGATTTTTGATTGACAGACAAGGCGAGCATTTTATAATGATTATGAGTGATTGTACAGTCTATGGCGAAAAGTTAAAGATGCTCCTTGCATGGCTTGAGATGAAAAAATTCAAAAATGACCGCATTATCTTGCCAGAATTTTTCAAGTCGTTTATGAGTGATGTTGAAAAGCTTGTAGATTTTCCAATCAAATTTACTGGGAATGAGATAAGAGAGTATATGAAAGAGGTTCTTGATACCAAGATTAATTATTTCTTCTACTATGATGCGATCTCTTCAATTCTTTTGATTTTAGAATGGCTTCTTGATGTTAAAGAAATGATAGATAGAGTAAAGAAATTAGAGGCAGCAGTGATTTGAATTGAATTAAAATGAAAGGCAAAGGGAAGTTAGTTTCTTTAAAACCTCCCTTTTGTTTTTTATGAGTGATAATGAGGAGGTACCGAAAATTGAACAAACTTCCAAGATACAAAGGATTCAACCTACTTGGGCTTTTTGTTCCTAATATGAGCTATGGCTTTTTTGAAGACGATTTTAAGTGGATGGAAGAGTGGGGATTCAATTTTGCAAGAATACCTATGAACTACAGGAACTGGTATGTAGAAGAAAGGCCTGAAATTAAAGAAGAAGTTTTGGAGATAATAGACAAAGTAGTTGTCTGGGGTCAAAAATACGGTATTCATATTTGCTTGAACATTCACGGTGCGCCCGGATATTGTGTAAATGAGAAAACTAAGGAAGGCTATAATCTGTGGAAAGACAAAGAACCTCTTGAACTATTTGTATCATACTGGCAGACATTTGCCAAAAGGTATAAAGGGATATCTTCAAAACATTTGAGTTTTAACCTTATAAACGAACCAAGACAGTTCTCAGAAGAAGAGATGACAAAAGAGGATTTTTTAAAAGTCATGACGTATACAATTGAAAAGATAAGAGAGATTGATAAAGAGAGACTTATTATAATTGATGGTGTTAACTATGGCAATGAACCTGTTTTTGAGCTCACAAGTTTGGGGGTAGCACAGTCTTGCAGAGCATACCTTCCGTTTGAGCTGACACATTACAAGGCAGGGTGGGTTGAAGGAAGTGACAAATTTTCTGAGCCTTCATGGCCGCTTGTGCGTGATAATGGTGAGGTTATTGACAGGGAATATTTAAGAAGACATTATGAGAAGTGGACAAAACTATTTGATTATGGAGTTGGGGTTATCTGCGGCGAAGGTGGAGCTTATAAGTACACCTCTCATGAAGTTGTTTTAAGATGGCTATCTGATGTTTTGGATGTTTTAAAAGAGTTTGGTATTGGCATTGCGCTTTGGAATTTGAGAGGACCATTTGGAATAATCGATTCAGGAAGAGAAGATGTGGAGTATGAAGATTTTTACGGTCACAAGCTTGACAGAAAGCTTCTTGAGCTTTTGATGAGATTTTAGCAAGGTTTGTTTATGAGGCACTTTGTCATAAAAGTCTTGTCCAGTTTTGTGGTATTGCACAATGGTAAGATTGATGAATTGGTAATATAATTGATGATATAACACCTGTTTTGCTCAAATAGAAGAAAGGAACATCTACTTTGGTTAAACGAAAAATATACATAAGATGGACACTTGTCTTTGTGTGGATGGCTGTGATTTTTTACTTTTCATCCCAAGAAGGAGCTATTTCGCACCAAAAGAGCTTTTCAATTGCACTTTTTATTGAAAGGATAATTGAAGCCTTAGCAGAAAAAGACATTATAACAGCTGTAAACAGAAAAGGTTTTGAGTTTTTAATAAGAAAGATTGCGCATGTTACAGAGTACTTTATCTTATGTATGCTGTTTTATCGAGCTTTTTTTGAGACAAATAAAAGTTCAAAAAAATCTGCCATATTAAGTGGTATTTTTTCGGTCCTTTATGCTGTTTCAGACGAGTTTCATCAGGTATTTGTCTTTGGCAGAGGTCCAAGCCCTGTTGATGTGATTATTGATTCGATAGGAATATTTGGGTATTTAGGGATAAGAAGTATGAAAGATAAATTTAATAAACTATGAAGATGGAATTGTGGTGAAAATTAAATGATAAGACTTGCAAAAAATTGTCATTTAAGATGCATTACGCCTCTGGTTTGTGGGAAATTACTAATCAGGGGCGATTTTTTTATACCTTTTGGCTGGATGATAATTAGATTTGTATCGAATTTGTTTTTTCAAATTGTTGGATATGATTTTAAAAAAACCACATTTCTCATTTTAAACGGTCCTTAAAAATACCAATGATATGATTTAAAAAATGTATTGACAATATTGCAGTATTAGTGTATTATTTAATTAACACACTAACACATGGAGGAATTATATTGCTAAAATTTGACCCTAATATTCCAGTGTACTTACAGATAATGGAGTTTTTAAAAAAGAGAATTGCCAGTGGAAATTTGCGGCCGGGGGAAAAACTTTCATCTGTCAGGGAGATGGCGCAGATGTTTGGTGTAAATCCCAATACAATTCAGAGGGTTCTTCAGGAATTAGAAAGGGAGAATCTTATTTTCACAGAAAGAGGAATTGGAAACTTTGTGACAAAGGATGAGAGAGTAATAGCTAAGATGAGAGAAGAAATGGCTGCAAAAATGATAGAGGATTTTATTAAGTCAATGAATGATATTGGTTTTTCAGATAAAGAAATTATACAGCTTCTTGAAAAAAAGATTAAGAAAGAGGGGTAGAATAAAAAATGCTTCTTGAAGTTAAAAACGTAACAAAATGGTATGGTTCAAGAAAGAAAGTAGCTTTGGAAAATGTTAGCTTTTCCTTGGATAAAGGTAAAATTGTGGGACTGATAGGCGAAAATGGAGCAGGGAAAACCACTCTTTTAAAACTCATTGCTGGGTTTGTTCAGCCAAGTACTGGAGAGATTTTAATTGAAGGCAAGAAGGTTGGGCTTTTGACAAGAAG
Source organism: Caldicellulosiruptor sp. F32 (assembly GCF_000404025.1). NCBI lineage: Bacteria > Bacillati > Bacillota > Caldicellulosiruptorales > Caldicellulosiruptoraceae > Caldicellulosiruptor > Caldicellulosiruptor sp. F32. The sequence goes on along the minus strand of NZ_APGP01000013.1, from coordinate 2,003 downwards.
GTTTGTTGCTTTTTTACCTGATACAATTATGTTTGAGAAGTGGATGAGAGTAAGTGATGCCATTGAGTTTTTTAAAGATTTTTATGATGATTTTGACAACTCAAAAGCATTTAAATTGCTGGAGAAGTTAAAAGTTAATCCCAAGGAGAAGATACATCAGTTATCAAGAGGAAATATAGAAAAATTTTCCATTGCAATGCTCTTTTCCAGAGACGCAAAACTATATCTTTTAGATGAACCTTTAGCGTATGTTGACCCTGTTTCAAGAGATTTTGTCTTTGAGATGATATTACAAAATATATCAGAAGAAAAAAGCATCATAATTTCAACTAACATCATATCTGAAATTGAACACATATTTGATGAAGTTATATTCTTAAATAATGGGAAAATACTTTATTATGGCTCAACCGAAAGAATAAGAGAAGAAAAGGGACTTTCGATAAACCAGTTTTTCAAAGAGGTGCTCAAAGATGAAAATATTTAAATTGATAAAATACCAGATGATAGATCAAAAATTTTTTTACATTATATTTTTTATTGTTTTAAACATAGTTGTATTTTATTTCTATCGCTATGGGGGAAAACTTACTCTAAATAATAATCCAGGTGTTGAAAGTTTTCTTGCAGGAGTTTCATTTTCTTACTTGCTTGCAACGCTATCATTATTAGTACTTCACATAGTTATGTATTTTAAGCTTCTGTCAAGAGGGAAAAAGTATTTGATTTTTGGTTCTCCTTATGCAAGTGCAGCCAATGTCTATTTTGCAAGACTGATTAATTTTGTTTTAGACATAATGCTTACAAAAGCTTATCTATTATTGCTTTTATTTGCAATGAGTATGGTAGATGAAAAACTTTACGGCAAATATTGGTGGTGGATTTTATACTTAAACAAAAATTTAGATTTTAAAACTAATTGTGGAATTGTTCTGATAGATTTATCATTTATTCTTATGCTAAGTCTTTGGATGCATATTTGTATGATATATAAGTGTTGGAGTAACAGACATTTTTATAATGCTGTAGATACTGCTGTGGACATAATTGCGCTTTTTTTGTTTTTGGTACAGGGTTTTGCCAGTGGTGGACCAATTAATATACTTCAAAAGGTTAATCTTTCTACTTTTCTGCTAAATTTTATAGTTATAGCAATTACGCTAATAGCGATTGTTCTTTTTGCTATAACTTCCATTTCACGCATGAAAACTAAAATGGATTTGTAAAAGAAAGGGTGGTAAAAGTGTTTTTGAGATTTCTGAGGTATGAGATCAAAAGAAGAAAAGGGATAACTGCTTACTGGGTGGTTTTAGGCTGTGTTGCTGCACTCTTTGGCAGCAATTATTTTGATAATCAAAAAGGTACTATGGTAATAGCTTTATTCCTTTCTTTTTTGACAACGTTTATCTACACCTTGGTTGAATACTCTTCGGTTTTCAGGTCAGGTCATGGTTATTTGATATTTGGGTCTCCTAAGCTTAAAGGAATGCACATAGTTTTTGGAAGAATGCTAATAATTTTACTGGACATCTTATTATATTTGGTGTCATTTACAATTATTGAAGTTTTTTTAAATATAGTTTTTCGTCAAACTTTTCACAGCTTTTTAATACGAGATACGGCAAGCTTATTGCTAAAAGTATTTACTTCCTTTAGAGCTTTTCGTGCTTTTTTACTATTTGCTGCCTTATTCTTATTATCATACTTATTCATTTTCATGATAATAACATTTTCTAATACAATTTTTAAAAGATTAAATATATGGCTCAGCCGATTAGTTACTATCGTTATGGTGGCAGTTGCACCAGGGATTTTAATCTACTCAATGTCAAATCCTTTTATTGATGTGCTGCTTTTTCCTCAGTTCGAAGATTATAAAGCTTTGAATGGTAGTTATTTGTTTTGGACAGTAAGTGGAATACACATATTGGTAATAGCGGTTATTCTCTTGGCTTGTGCCAAGGTAATTGATAAGCACTTAAATTTATAAAATAAATAGGAAG
>NZ_APGP01000012.1:0-16160 GCF_000404025.1 Caldicellulosiruptor sp. F32 | reverse complement strand
ACCTGTGAAGACCTGGATCTTTTGTAAAATCTCTCCCAACAACGTTGTTTGTGACAAGAAGATGTCCTATGTGTTCTGTTATTGTAACAATCGCAATAGGTGCAATTGCTAAGATAGCAGGTAGTGAAAATTTTGGAAAGGTGAACTGAGGAATGCCTATCCATTTTGCGCTTTTAATTACTTCATAATTTAAAAACGGTACGTATTTACCGTTTGGATAAAAGGAATTTAAAAGTCCTGTGTTCATACCAATCAAATCAAGTATATATGCAAATAGGTATCCACTTACAAGTCCAATCAACACAGGGATTACCTTAAAAAAACCTTTGAAGTAAACCGAACCAAAAACTGCAACAAGCAATGTAAATATTGAAACCCAGCAAACAGGACTTTTTATGACATTTACAGCAACCTCTAAGATTTGTCCATCCTTGATGACCTCTTTGAAAAGTCCCGCGGACTTGACTGCAGCAGCTCTTGCTAAGGAAAGACCAATTATCATAACAACCGGACCTACAACAACAGGTGGTAAAATTCTGTCAATCCATTTTGTACCAAACAGATATATCAAGAAAGCTACAATTAAATAGACAACACCTGAGGCGATACAGCCAGCAAGCGCATATTCTTTTCCGCCAAGCGAAGCAGAAACTGTAATAATTGGATTTATATATGCGAAAGATGAACCAAGATAAGCAGGAACCTTATTTTTAGTCACAAGTATATAGATGATTGTCCCAACACCGCTTGTGAATAGCGCAACTGATGGGCTCAAACCCACTAATATCGGTACAAGTATTGTTGCACCAACCATTGCAAAAAGGTGTTGAAGACTAAGTGGCAGTGTTTTTGAAAAAGGAAGCTTTTCTTCCACTTGAACAACCCTATGCATCTTTAATTCTCCTTTCCGATGGAAGTTTTTATATTTCTTTATCTAACTGTTCAATTATTACTCTGTTATCATTGTCAAACTCATCAACTAAAACATGAACAATTTCGCGCCTTGATGTAGGCACATTCTTCCCAACATAGTCGGCTCTGATTGGAAGTTCTCTATGCCCTCTGTCAATTAAAACTGCAAGCTGTATCATTTTGGGTCTTCCCATGTCCATAAGTGCTTCAATTGCAGCTCTTGCGGTTCTTCCAGTAAACAGGACATCATCAACCAGCACAATTTTTTTGTTATTGATATCAAAGTCAATTTGAGTAGAGTTAACAGTTGGATGTTCACTCAAAAGACTCAAATCATCTCTGTAAAAAGTTATGTCAAGAATACCTAAAGGCAGTCTAACACCTTCTATTTTCTCAATATTATCTCTTATCCTCTTTGCAAGCGTCACACCTCTTCTTTGAATTCCAACCAGGCACAAATTCTCAACACCTTTATTTTTCTCAAGTATCTCATGAGAAATTCTTATTAAAGCTCTATTCATCTGGCCAGAATCCATAATTTCTTTAAATTTTTCCATTTATTTCACCTCCAAACTCACAAAAAAAGCTTCCTGCCTGTGAATTGGCAAGAAGCTTTTTTGTACACACTTATCCCCCTTTTTTTTCGCAACCTTGCCGCCTCACAGGGCCAGCTTAAAGGTCCTCACTATATTATCTTTGCCTTTGTATTCAATTTTCTCACCTTAAGTTTTTATTTATTATAACACCAAAATGTACAGTTTGTCTATGTTTTTATATGCTATTAATTCCTATTTTAGGCTACGTATTCTCAATGTTTCAAGAATTTTTGTAAAATGCTCTGGAAGGTCAGCTTTAAAGTGCATGAGCTTTTCCTCAATGGGATGAACAAATTCTATCTCACCTGCGTGAAGCAACTGACCTTCAACTCCAAATTCATTCTTTGCCCTTCCATAAAGACTATCCCCAACAACAGGATGACCTATATAGGACATGTGAACTCTTATTTGGTGCGTTCTTCCTGTTTTTAATCGTAGCTTTACAAAAGTGTATTTGTCAAATCTCTCAAGAACCTCAAAATATGTTATTGCTTCTTTCCCCTTTGGCACAACTGCCATTTTTAATCTGTTTACAGGATGTCTGCCAATTGGTGCGTTTATTATCCCGCTGTCTTCTTTTAATACACCTTCACAGATTGCAAAGTAAACTCTTTTAATTTCGTGATTTTTAAGCGCTTCAGAAAGCTTTATATGTGCCTCGTTTGTCTTTGCAACAATCAAAAGACCTGAGGTATCCTTGTCAAGCCTGTGAACAATACCTGGTCTTATAACACCATTTATGCTACTTAGTTTTCCTTCAAACTTATACAAAAGCGCATTGACAAGTGTGCTATCATAGTTCCCAGCCCCAGGATGAACAACCATCCCTCGAGGTTTGTTTATAACTGCTAAGTATTCATCTTCGTATACTATTTCAATATCAATATCTTGTGGAGTCAAATTTAAGGAAACTGGTTCTGGGATTACTACCTTTATTAAGTCACCGCTTTTGACCTTATGAGAAGCCTTTTTAATCTGTTTTTGGTTTACCCATAAATTTCCATCTTCTATTATCTTTTGAACAAAACTTCTTGTTTTATCAAGTGCTTTTGCTAAAAATACATCTACTCTTCCTTCAAACTCTTCAACAGTCAGATACCTTTCTTCTGCAATAACTCTCCTCTCCCTTCTCTTAGGAATTCTAATGCTAAAAGAAAAACCCCGATTGTTATGCATGTGTCCGCTATATTAAACACAGGTATTACTTTTATATCAATAAAGTCTACAACATACCCCCTGAAAACTCTATCAAAGAGATTACCCAAAGCGCCACCCAAAATAAGCGCTATTGACAATTTGCTTGGGTTAGACAATTTTTTAAAAATAAGCAACCAAAATAAGCCAATAATTAAAATAATTGAAACTACAATGAAGATAAATTGTTTTCCCTCAAGTATTGAAAACGCTCCACCTGTGTTTTGGACATACGTCAGCCACAATAAATGTTTTAGCATCTCTTTAGAATACCCTAATGGAAAGTGTTTTTCAATTAAAAATTTTGAGAATTGGTCTATTAAAAAAGTTAACATAATAATAATCCAGTAAACCAAAGAAAAACCTCTCCTATAATTTAAAGCTTAAGTAGCATCTTTCTTTAGTATAGCAAAATGTAAGCTTTAGAAGAAGACAAAATTTTACTATTTCCCTATCATTTTCTTGTTGTCTTGGTTTGAAAGTTTATCAACCTCTTCTACTATATCATCAATCTCATTTATCCTTTTATAATAACTCTTTGAATTTGTCTCCATATTATCCTGAGGACCACTGCTGCTCGAATGGGTTTCAAGTATATTCCATATATCTACTCCTTCGTGTTCTTCTTCTCCAGCGCTAATAAACTTATCGTTAAATGGCTTTCCCATTGCCTTTTCTTCGATAGGTCTTGCATCAGTTTTGTAGTTTTCTGTCTTCTCAAGCTTCTTTTCACACTCTATACAAAATTCTGTATATGGAATTGCCTCAAGCCTTTCTGAAGGAATTTCTCTTTTGCATGAGATGCAGATTCCATATATCCCCTTTTTAATCTTCTCAAGTGCTTTATTTACTAAGTAGAGCTTTCGCTCAACAGAAGCCTTCATGCTCAAATTCTTTTCTGCCTCATACAGATCAGATGCCATGTCAGCTGGATGATTATCATAGTTTGAAAGCTCGTTTGAATAAAAAGAACTAAAATTGCCAACTTGGTTGTCTTTGCTTGTCTGTAGCATTTTCTCATATTCAGCCTTCTTTTGAAGAAGCAACGTTTTAAATCTTTCAAGCTCTTCATGAGTCATTTTGGTATTACCTCCCTTTTTTTATTTAAGAGTTTATCTCATATAAAACTTTACAAATTTTAAAATCTCAGCAATGTATCTTCCAATCACTGGCAAGTTGTATTTTACAACAGAGTTTAAAATATATAAAAGCAGTGCACCTAAAATTGAAAAGCCGAAAGCTGTGCCAAATCCCCTTGCAACACCCGATAAAAAGTTTTGCCAGATAATTTTTTTTGGATTTTTCAGGTACTCTACATAATAACTGAAGTTCATTCTCTCAAATTGTAAGATAAAGTCTTGAAATTTTTTCTCAAGTTCATCTTTCCGCATTCTTTTCACCTTCTTCTACTGATTATTTTGTTGATTTTATGCTGTTTTATTTATATAATTTTTTTGAAGTGCACAAATTATAACGGAGGGAAGAAAAATGGAATACAAAGCTGATATAGGTGTATTTGGTGGTTCAGGTTTTTACTCGCTTGAGGATGGTGTTGAGGAGATAGAACTTGAAACTCCTTATGGAAAGCCAAGTGACAAGATTTCACTGATAGAGATTGCAGGCAAGAAGGTTGCCTTTCTACCACGCCATGGTAAAAATCATCAATATCCTCCTCATTTAATTCCTTACAGGGCAAACTTATACGCAATGAAGATGCTCGGTGTTAAAAAGATAATTGGACCAACAGCCTCAGGAAGCTTAAAGCCTGAGATAAAACCTGGCGACTTTGTTGTGTGTGACCAGTTTGTAGACAGGACATGGGGAAGAAAAGACACATTTTTTGAAGGACCTGAAGTAAGACACATATCTGCTGCAAACCCTTACTGTGAATACCTGCGAAAGATTGCGATCGAGTCTGCAAAAGAGCTCGGAATTACCGTGCATGAAAAGGGAACAGTTGTTGTAATTCAAGGTCCGAGATTTTCCACAACTGCTGAGAGCAGATGGTTTTCAAGCATGGGCTGGGATGTTATCAATATGACACAGTATCCTGAAGTAATTCTTGCAAAGGAGCTTGGGATTTGCTATGTCAACATCTCGTTAATTACTGATTATGATGCGGGTCTTGAAGGTAGAGATGATATAAAGCCTGTGACTGAAGAAGAAGTTTACAGAGTCTTTAGAGAAAACAATGACAAGGTAAAAAAACTCATTTACAAGATGATTGAAAAGATTGATGTAGACTATATTTGTGAGGAGTAAGAAGAAAATGAAACACTTTGAGTTTGAAAATGATAAGCTCATTGTGCTCGACCAGAGAAAGCTGCCTTTTGGAAAAGAATATTTTGTTTGCAGTACGTACCAAGACGTATATATAGCGATAAAAGATATGATAATAAGAGGAGCACCGCTTATTGGAATTGTTGCTGCATATGGAGTTGTTTTAGGCTTTAAGGAGATAATTGAAAAGAACATGGAGTCCACTAAAATTTATGAGATCATAAACTACCTTGCAAGCTCAAGACCAACAGCTGTAAATCTTTTCTGGGCACTTGACAGAATGAAAAGTCTTTTTGAAAAGATAAAAGATATGGACCGAATAGAAATTTACAAACAGCTGTTGGATGAGGCTAAAAAGATAGAAGAAGAGGATAAAAATATAAACAAAAAGATTGGTGAATACGGTAACCAGTTGATAAAGGAAAATTCTAATATATTGACACATTGCAATGCTGGTGCGTTGGCAACAGGAGGATATGGAACAGCCTTAGGAATTATTCGTGAGGCTCATTTTTCAGGCAAAAACGTTCATGTATATGTTGACGAAACACGCCCTTACCTGCAAGGTGCAAGGCTCACAGCATTTGAACTTTCGGAAGACGGTATTCCTAACACAGTTATTTGTGATAATATGGCAGGTTATCTTATGAAACTTGGAAAAATTGATTGCGTTATTGTGGGTGCAGACAGAATTGCTTTAAATGGAGATACGGCAAACAAGATTGGAACTTACTCTCTTTCTGTTTTGGCAAAACACCATGGCATTCCATTTTACATTGCAGCACCAGTATCAACCATTGATTTTAACATAAAATCAGGCTCAGAAATTCCTATTGAAGAGAGAAGCGAAGATGAAATAAGATTTTTCAATGGTAAAAAGATTGTCCCGGATGAATCGAAGGTTTTTAATCCTGCATTTGATGTAACACCGGCTGAGAACATTACTGCTATAGTTACAGAAAAAGGTGTTGTTTTTCCACCGTTTGAGGAGGGTATTTTAAAACTTAAAGAAAAGTAGTCTGTCAAAAAACGGGGTATTGTAAGAATTGAGTACCCCGTTTATTTTTTGTAGTTATAAAGAATTAGCACTTGAAATAATGTTCTTGCTTTTTTGCTTACAATTGCATTTCATCTACATATGTAGTATAATATTTATAAACTAAGTTTTCGAGGAAGTAATATAAAGTAAAATTAAGGGGGATTAACCAAATGCAAAAAATATTTCGTAATTCAATGGTAATATTTTCTTTAATTCTCATTGGATCATTGGTATTATTAAGTATTAGTTTAAAAATCTCTCACATTAAGGCTGACACAATCTTAAATAAGCATAAGCCAGAAGACAATAGCTCCGAGAGAATTCATATTATGAAAAACAAGAAGAAATTTATAGCAGATATCATCTCAGTTTTACCCGTTGTTGAAGAAAAGAATATAAACAACTCAACTGTGGACAGCAACATAAGTAAAGTAAAAGCAGAAAGGCAAGTACATTATAAAATTATTAAAGCTGTGCTAAATGAAGCCAATCACAAAAGCATCCTTGGCCTTGCTTCAAACAAAGATATATATTCATTTGTATCTGAGAAAGTCCTAAAAATACTCTTTCCCAAACCTACACAAGATACTTATACCTGTTACTATAAGGTAGAACCTGCTGACCCCAAGCAAACCGTTATTTGGTACAAAAAAGGATATTTTTATTTTGTGTACTGTTTCACAGACTCTTACACCATAAATCCAGCTGACCCTTATGGTGATATTAAAAAAATGGTTCTCTTGGTTGAGAAAATTAAAAACAAATGGATCATAAGCGATTTTTCAAGCAATAACTGATAAACAGTCCCTATAAAATATAATATGGACACAAATTCTATTTTTACTATAATAGATGGTTTTTTGCTGTAGTCTGGTGGCTCAATCCCTTTTTACACAATTATAAAGACTCAACTTTTTCTCATTATAGTTACACTCAAAAAACAAACAAGAAACTTAGAATTTTTGCACTGAATCACCACTTTTTTGTACTTGTGATTATAAATCTTTGTCTATGATAGCCAACTTTCCATATAATCTTACCATACATTGAATTTAAAATTGATTTTATCTGACTTATTTAAAACTTATTTTAAAGAGGAAATTTGGTGATTGTTGTTTGTCAGCTCTAATATATTCGAACAGTATCATAACCCACCAAATTTCCCTTAACTTTAAATAACTGAACTACTCTTTTGCTTTTTAGCTTGTAAATTGAACACCCTTCTCCACTTGAAAAGTATCCGCCTTTATCAGTAAAGTATATTCCATTTAAACCAACAACAGGCCAGTAGGTATTTATATTTTTTGGAATTTCGCTAATATATTCTAAACTTCCATTTTTAATATTTAATAGCACTAATTTTGCTCTAAAAGGGTCTCTAATATTTGAATAGTCACCAAATTCTTTATATCCAGGACTTCCCTGTGAGAAAATAAATTTATCTTCTGAAAAAGAATTTACAGGCGGAGAGCACAGCCCTGTATTTTTCGTAAACTCTGTTACATTCCCTGTTAATACGTCAGCAACTGAAACCCAAATATATGATGGATCAGCAGGAGTTGAAGTACTGATTGCAATATATCTGCTATCCGTGCTCCATGCAATAGAGTAAATAATTCTATATACATTATTGATTGGTAAATCTCCAAATCTTTCGGAAAGTAACTTCTTCTTAATATTTTTATTTAAATCAATCAAAACCAGCGAGGTAGCAGCATCATTTTCTTTATTATCCATCTCACCACAGGCAATATACTTTCCGTTTGGTGAAAGAACTGGCCAGCAAAATGAACCTCTTGCAACTTGTTTTAGTGAAAAAGTATATATTTTGTTTTTTGGAACATACTCTGATTTCAAAAGATACAGTCTTTTTTCAGTGGCAATAACAAACTCACCTGTTTGTTTATTAGCACTGATATATTTTATCATTTCTGGCATTCGGTTTCGATAAACTTCTTTTTTAGTTTTGTAATCAACTAAAATTAACTCTTTCAAATCCTCACCACAATAAGCTACCTGATTTTTTCCCCATGCAAATAAGCGTACAGGAAAATAATCTAAACCTTTTATTTCATTGCGGCTCATTTTGACTTTGAAGATCAAATCCTCTTTACCACTATTATACCATATTTTTCCATAGAATAAAGCAAAAAAGTCTCCATTTTCGGTTTTATCAAACCTTTCAATATATCCTATCTGTTCTGAAGCATTTCTTAATAGAGCATTTATAACAAAGAAAATCATGCTTATAATTATTAAGCATATAGAGACATATACAAAGATATGAAACTTTACCCTTTTATTACCACACATATTTAATTTTTCTTTCATGAATTTTCCTCCAACAATAACCTATATATAACCGGGTGCATTTGTATTTATATTCTTAATTACATATTTTTGTAGAATTTCATTGTCGAAATCATACTGAATTCATTCCTAATTCTTTTATAAATTCATCAGCTGACTGCCAATAAGTTACTTTAAGTACATAGACATTTTCTTGAGATGGTATCAAAACATAAACATCATTGCCTTCTATTAGAAAGCCTTTTTTAGGAATAACATTGTAAACATCTAAAGGTATTTTAATGGCTCTATCTATCTCCCCAGTTTTTTTATCATAACCTACAATCGCATAGCTTTTGCCATCTTCTAATTTCCAATATACTATGTTGCCAATTGTTCCCATGTAACCATTTGTTCCTAATTGATACTGTGAAGGAAAAGCAACAGTCACAACCTCTCCATCTGGTGTTATAACCTGACCACCTAAACGTTTCATACCTTGAATATTTAGTTTCCATATAGCTTTATCACGTGCTAAAGAGCCTTTTTTCTCTTCAACAACTGTAGCACTCTTTGGTTTACCTGCATCCAAGTTATTTGTCTTGTCTGTTCCATTCCCAAATTTCAATGTTCTTGTTTCTTTCAAATCTGCATATACAACATATGGTCCATTTTCGTCAGAACCAAAACCTGAAATTGTTATACAACTACCTCTTTGCTGAGTATCTGGCAAGCTACTAATTCTAATTTTGCCACTTGTTATCGTTACAAGACAGTTTCCATTATAACTTCCACCCAATAAATATAAATTTCCTTTCTCATCAACTGATATATTCGACACCCATATTATACTTTCAGGAAGTTTAACTTCTTCAATATATTCACCGGAAATCCTGTTGTAAATTAAAACTCTGTGATGCGCATTATCAACAATATACACTTTATCACCTTTCACATCAAAAGCATCTGGTCCCCCTGTTCCAGTCATATCTGAAACATATTCAATCCCTTTTTCAGACACTGGAATACTAACAACTTTTTCAAAGCTTGAAAACCATAGTTTGTCTTTTTCTTCTCCACTTCCAAGTGCTTTGCTTTTGACAGTTGAAAAGGATAAAATCGATAATAGAACCAGACTGCAAACTGTCAAATAAGTTATTATTTTTTTGAAATTTTTCATAGTAAATGCCCTCCTTTATTTTTATTTGCACACCCTCTTAAGCGCTCAAGAAGGTTAAAGCCTATGTTATTTGAAACAATCAAAATTTTCAAAGCCTTCAACTTTAATTCCTAATGGTAAGAATATTTTTTTACTCATATTTATTAAGATAACCGATATTATTTTATATTTGTAGTTACACCTATATTATACATCTGTAAAATTGACTTGTAAAGAAGTTTTAAAATATTTTTCAGATCATTTAATTTGTAAAGCTGTATATATAAAACCTCATATATAATCTTTTAGTTTGATTTTTTTAAACATGAAACAAACTTTAAAAAGCATCCTTGAATATACTTTAAACTTTGGTAATTAATCAAAAAGTAAGAGTTATTTCGATTTAAACCCAACTACCTTACACTCATAACAGTCATAACCTATATCTTCGTATCTATTTACTATTTCTCCTTTTGCGTTATATAAGATTAAGTCTTTCATCTTTTTATAACCGTCTACGATAACAATATATCCTTTATCACCTTTTACATTTTCTATTAGTTTTGTCCCATTTTCAAATTCAAATATCATTTTAGTGTAATTAGTAGGTTTTCGTGCACCTGTTGATGGTATCCAAGTGGAAGTATTTAGGTTGCAAAAATAAATGCTTTTACCTTTGTATTTGACCCGATTTACTCCAAATCCCATACTCATTGCTGGATCAGCAGGTGCATACCATAACGCTTTATTGTTTTCAACCAAACATAATAAATATTGGGGTGCATTATCGGTAGTCATATAAAATAAAAATAGATACCAATTATCATGTTTTTTATATTTAAGTACATTAAAATTCTTATTTTTAACCATATAAAAAGCATCTGACAATGCTGAAACAGCTATTTTTTGAGCTTTATGGTATTCATCTTCTTTTTTTGTAAAACCCTTTCTTGTGCACCCGCTTATATTTAGCATCATTATTGTGAATAATAAAATATATGGAATAACTTTTTTTATCTTCAATGTATTCGCCTCCCATTTTATAATTTCTTAATAAAAGCACACCTTCAGAAAAACATTAATAAACAGTGGAAAATATTCATAATCAAATTTCTATTCTGAAGGTGTGCAATATTTGAAGATAGTGGGAAATAAGATTGTATTTTTTGTTGTATGCTTATTCTATTTCTCTAAAATAATATGGATTAAAAAATCTTTTATTACCTACATAATCAGAATAATAGCAATAACAATTTTCAGTATGTTGTGCAAATTTCCGTGTAATTTTGTCTACAAGAATTGCAGTATGATCAAATCTTCCATCGTTATAATAATCAATTTGCATTATTCCACCATTATCTAATGAATTTATACTGTCTACTATAACAACGCGTGGTCCAGGTGTATCAATGGACTTAAAGCTTGTCATATAAGTCCAGAAAGCTTCAACACTCTCCCAATTTTTTGAGCCTCCACCAGGACCAGCATACCATCCTTCTTCATATGAACCAGGAACCATCATCACTTTGTTTAATATATCGTTCATAGTATCATTTGCTCCAAATCCATACCACAAAACTTGAGAGGCAAAGTTTGTACAATCTCCTCCTCCAGAGGTTGCATCATAAAACTTGGTATTACGGTTATATACATATTTGTTTGCATATTCAACAGCCCTTGATGTACTATAATAATGATTTACTGCCGGCAAACTGAGAATTCCAACATTGTTTTTCAATTCAACATCACTGAAGTTTTTATATTCTTTTTTCAAATCAGGAGAAAATTCTTGATCAATCATTTCAGCTAATTCTTTCGGTTGAAATTCTCTTATTAATTTTTCTTTTGAAATTTCATAGAAACTTAGATCTTCATAATCATGTTCTGTAATTTTCCAGCCATCTTCCATTTTTATTAACTTAAATATATTTTCGCCACCACAAATAAAAGGTGGATATGCATTCTGTGCATCTAATTTTATTTCTAATATGATGTTTGCTTGATTACCGTTTATATCAATAGCTTTGTAATTGAACTCTAATGGAAATCGTCTCTTTTCGATGTAACAGTAACCTTTTTGATAAATATACTTTCTTCTTGCTGTTAAATTTTTCAGAGCTATTACTTTGTTTTGATTTTGTATTTTAGTCATATCAAGGTAAGGTGTTATATCCTTATATTCCATTTGTAAATATGCATCGTACTGAGTATTGTAAAAAGATTCGATAATGTTTTTTATGTTATCTTCTTCAGAGTTTTTTAAAAAATATAAGTTTGCATAGGCAATGGAATTTGGCATTATTAGAATGAAGCATAATAAAATCAATACAATTTTTCTCATTTAAAATATCCCCCTTCTTTTAGTTCTATATGATTTTCAGATTAAATTAAATAATAAATTTTTTGAAACTATTATTTTCTGTTTAATCAGGAACTATTGAAAATAAGAATGTACGACATAACTTTTCGCCTCCATTTTTAAATATCATCATGTAAGTTATTATTCAATTCTAAACTCCCTATCTATTTGCTTTTTTATCTGCTCATAATCAGATTCTGGTAATTTTTGGTCAGTAGAGAATTCATAATGCATTAAGGCCCATTTGTCATAGATATGCTTTATTAATTTCCATGTCCCATCCTGCTTTTCTAATTCAAAAATATTTTCTCCATATGAAATAAACGGTGGATATGCTTCTTTTAGTTTTATCTCTAAGTCAATAACTACCTTGGCTTTGTTGCCATCAAGCTCTATGTTCTTATAATGAAGTTCATATGGAAAATGTCTCTTCTCAACATAACAGTACTTTTTTTCGTCTATATATTTTCTTCTGAATACTAACATTTTTAATGCAACAACTTTATTATGATTCTGTATCTTTGACATATCCAAGTACGGTGTTATATCTATATACTCCATTTGAAGATAAGCTTTGTACTGTGTTTCATAAAATCCTTCTATAGTTGATTTGATTGCCTCTATCTCATCGCTATCAAAACTCAAAATATCTTTTGCCCATATTTGAACAAATGCACTTAAGAATATTGTTGTTGATACTAACACCACAACAAACACCTTTGCACCTTTGCTCATTTTCCTTGCCTCCAAACTCATAATAAACCTAAATCTCTCAACAATGCTTTCTTTTCTACCTACCAGACCAAATGCCGCGCCGGCTCCACTGCCTATACTCACCAAAAGTGTGTTATAAAGTACCTCTGCATACCTTCTTTTGCCATCATTCTTAAGCTTTCTTATTACTTCTTCGTCACATGAATATTCACATTCTCTATTTAGCTTTAAAACTGCAAAATATACCAAGGGGTTAAACCAATGAAGTGCATTTATCAATTTGCTTAACCATTTAATTAGTACATCTTTTCTCTTGAAGTGCACAAGTTCATGTCTTATGATTAGTCTTAAATCTTCTCTTACTATGCCTTTTGTAGGTATTATTAGGATTGGAGTAATTATTCCGATTAGCATAGGTGTTTGTATAATATCACTTTCTAATATCTTTATCTTTTTGGGAATTTTTCTTAGATTGCAATACCTTTCAATCATTCTTCCGCAATATTCATTTGAACATTTTCGTGAACTTCTTATAACTATCACTTTAAACCAAATATACCTTATCAAAAACCATGCAAAAAATACTATAGCACCTACAAGCCAGACATAACCAATAAATTCTACAAATTTTTCAGGGTTAAAATAACTAATATTTTTATAAGGCAGGGCAGTTAAAGCCCCACCTTGTGCTGTATTTTCTATTAGTTGTAAGTTCAATGCGCTGTTGTTACTGAGTTTTGAGGTTATATAACTATTGTTATCTAATGTAACACTCTGATTTAGCACTCTGCCTGATTTCTTACTAAGTAATACATACCATGGAACCATAAAACAAAAGAGCACTATTATCCAAATATAATACCTTGCTCTTGCACTCAAATACTCTTTAAAAATTTTACCTAAAATAGCAAATACAAAGATAGCTGCGCTCCCACCTAATGTCATTGATAAAACCCACTTGAAGATAACTTCTATATTCATCTTGTCTCTACTCCTCTTTTCCTAATAACTTCTTAATCTCATCAAGCTCTTCTTTTTTTAAGTTTCCACTTTCAACTAAAGCTACTATTAAATCTTTTACAGAACCGTTAAATAGCTTATTCAATATCCTTGCTGTTTCTATCTTTGCGTATTCTTCTTTGCTAATTGATGGACTGTAATAGTAAAGCTTATCCTTTTTCTCTTGCTTTATTGCCTTTTTCTTTGCCAGCCTGTCAATCAAGGTGTATATGGTTGATTTTTCCCATTTGATGTGTTTTTCTTTTAATCTTTGCACTATCTCTGGCGCGCTGAGTGCCTTTCCTTCTTCCCACAAAACCTTCATAACCTCTAACTCAGCTTCTGATGGCATTAATAAATCCTTGTTCATTTGCTTCACTCTCCTTTTACAATTGTAATTACAAATATATTTTACAATAGTAAAAACCAATTTGTAAAGAGGTTTTTGAAAAGTTTTTTGGAGATTTTTATACAAAAAGATTCAAGCCTAAACATGTCTTTCTATTCTTCTATGCTGAAAATTAGTTATTAGAACTTATAGTATGATATTTTACCAAAAAATTGAGAAAATGTGCTTATTTTTTCGTTTAATCTTACAATTGTAGTGTTGCTACATGCGTGGTATTATAATAATAAATAAAAAACTATTCAAGAGGTGAGTCAAAAATGTTAGAAAATTAGTAAAAGTAGATTTAAAATGACTCTAATATTAAGCAAAACAAAATAGCAACAATAGTAATACAAAGGCAAAATTACTCAATGTGACAAGGATCTTTGTATTATTGTTAAAATTTAGAGATATATCAAGGAAGGAGTGAATCTGTGATGAAAAATTATAAGAAAATGATAGCGTGTTTGATAATCTGTAGTTTGATTTTATTCTCTTCTTTATCTTTTTTAACTATCAAAACCAGTGCAACTGATAGTAAAGAAGTTAAAGAAGACTTTAAGCTTTCCAACTTCAAGAAAATTGTAAGTATTCCTGTATCTGAAGAGGGAATCGAATACACGGGTTCAGCTGGGCGAAGTGGTCCCGAAGGTCCAAATGCCTTTGATGTCAAAGGAGACAAAGTATATGTACTTGACAATGTTCATCATAGGGTTTTAATATACAGTAAAACCAATGGAAACTTAATTGATAAAATATTTTTCCCAGAGAATTATTGGATTTACAATATGGCAGTTGATAAGGTAGGGAAGATATATTTATTTGATGCTGGGTTAAACAGTTTGATTACAATATTGAATGGTCAAGTCGAAGTCAAATCCTTAGAAAGACAAGTTTATTTGGAGCCATTATCTGATTTTGGAGTTAGTGAAGATGGACCATATGTCGTAATTTCAGATGAAAGAGGAATTAAAACAGTGATATTAAAAGATAAGAAAATAAATAACTTTATACCAGATTCTAATGGCACAAAAACTCTTCGATTGCAGAAGAGAAAAAAAATAATATGTCTTATGATAAAATTGTATGGAAGCTTAATTGGGAAAATGGAAAAGTAATAGGAGGGCAGATTTCTACATTAACAGGAAAAATTATACGTTTTGAATTTCCTTCAGGATTTGAGCAAGGAACTAACCGCTATATTGGAATGAGTGGAAATATAGTATATTGGAAATTGGAAAACAAAGATGGAATTTCGATAGTTGGATTTGACAGTGAAAGTGGTAAAATTGAAAGAGCTGTTCAAATTCCTCTTGGTATTTATTATATTATTCCTCAACGGCCTATTGTAATTGATGAAGGAAATGTCTATGTACTGGTACCTTCTGAAAAGAGTGTAGATGTACTTACGGTTACTTCTTGGCAATCTTCTGAAGAATTTATTAAAAATACAGAAAAATACAAAAATGAAAATATTCCAAATGATACAGTAGTTCAATCTGAAAAATCGGTAGAAAAATATTTTTCTTCTATTACAAATAGCAGCATAAGCAGATCTCAAATAATTTCAACGGCTCAAAATTATCAGTGGCATCAGTGGTATTGTAATAAGGAGAACTATGATGGTTCAAAAGTAGCAAATCCAAATTAGTGGAAAAGACCTTGTTTTATAAAATCATATAACACATCCTATTACCAAGTTCCTTATTGTTGGGGTGGCTTTAGCTCTTTGACTGGTTTTGATAGTGAGATTAGTCAGGGATATGCAGCTGGAAATGTTGATACATCTCCTCAGCATGGTTATGTAGGAGGAACAGCAGGAGTTGATTGCTCAGGATTTGTAAGTAGGTGTTGGGGACTAGCTAGTCATCACAGTACAACACAGTTAAAAAGTGTGTCAATTTCATTGGGCAATGTAGGAGATTATTCTTTATTAAAACAAGGAGATATTCTCTTAACAAGTAACCATGTAATGTTGTATTACACAAGAAATGCTAATAATGAATATGTGGTATATGAAAGCACTACGGGTGGGTATGACCGAGTAATCTGTCGAGGGCATACTTATACTAATTTAGTTAACAATAAGTATGAGCCATGGCGCTATAAGTATGTAACTGATTGATAATCAATAATAAAGAACATTAATGACTGTTAGATAGTTATATTTTTAATAGGACTATCCAGAAATACAGCTGGATAGTATTTATTTACTGATATTAGAATAGTTG
>NZ_APGP01000011.1:0-47722 GCF_000404025.1 Caldicellulosiruptor sp. F32 | reverse complement strand
CAAGGGATATAAAGATATCAAGAAAAGAGGCAGCTGATTTTATTAATCGCTATTTTGAAAAGTATCCAAAAGTGAAAGAATATCTGGACAATGTTGTCAAGTTTGCACGTGAAAATGGGTTTGTTTTAACACTTTTTAATAGAAAGAGATATATTAAGGATATAAAGTCTACTAATAAAAATCTCAGAAGCTATGCGGAAAGAATAGCAATGAATTCACCTATCCAAGGCAGTGCTGCAGATATCATGAAAATAGCAATGATAAGGGTTTATAGAAGGTTAAAAGAGGAGAATTTAAAATCAAGGATTATTTTACAAGTTCACGATGAGCTTTTGATTGAATCACCTTATGCAGAAAAAGAAATAGTAAAAAAAATAGTGAAAACTGAGATGGAAAATGCTGTTTCACTGAAAGTCCCTTTGGTAGTTGAAGTGAAAGAAGGTTCAAACTGGTATGAGACAAAGTAAAGTACTGGGAATTACAGGGAAGATGGGTTCTGGTAAGAGTACTATTAGTAGAATATTAAAAGAGCATTTTGGTTTTGAGGTTATAGATGCTGATAAGGAATACCATTGGTTACTACAAAATAGCTTAGAATTGAAATTAAAGTTAACACAGAGCTTTGGAGAGGAGATTTTAACAGATGACAAAATTGACAGAGTTAAACTTAGAAAGGTAGCCTTGAAATGTGACTTTAATATGGAGCTTCTCAATAAGATTACTCATCCATTTATATTTGAAAGAGTAAATTTTTTAATCACAGATGTTTACAAAGACAAGCATATAGTTATTGATGCTGCACTTTTGTTCCAGATAGGACTTGATAAACTTTGTTCGGTCATCTGGTATGTTGAATGTGAAAAAGAAATTATAATTGAGCGAGTAATTAGAAGAAGTGGATATGATGTGGAAGAGGTCGAAAAGTTTTTAGAAAGACAAAGAGATATTGAAAGATACAAGGACTTTGCAAGTAAGATAGTTATAAACAATGGAGACATTGAGAATTTGAAAACTATCATAGAAAAATATCTCAAAGAGGATGGTTTGATTTGAAAAGGAAGGTTGTATTAATTGTTCTGCTTTTACTTTTTCTTTTGTTTTTTGAACCATTTTACTTTTTGATTTTAAAACAGTTGTACCCCTTAAGGTTTACAAGTAGTATCAAGAAGCATAGTAAAGAAATAAATGTAGACCCATATTTAATTTGTGCAATAATAAAAAGTGAAAGCAACTTTAACCAGTTTGCAGTCTCTAAAAAAGGTGCTGTGGGTCTTATGCAATTATCACCTCTTACTGCTAAATGGGTTGCTCATAAACTAAAATTAGACTATAGTGAAGAGAAGTTATATGACCCCGACTACAATATCTTAATTGGTACATGGTATATAAAATACCTCATAGATTACTACAGAAATGATACAAGGCTTGCAGTTGCGGCTTATAATGCTGGTATGACAAATGTAAATAAATGGCTTTATCAAAAAGATAGAAGCACATTTGAGGTGGATGAAATTCCTTTTAAAGAGACAAACCATTTTGTCAGAAGAGTCTTTAAAAGTTATGAAATTTACAAAAAACTATATCAAGACGAATTTGAAAATGGTAACTATTGAGTTTAGAGGCTCACAAATTTTCCCAAACATATGTTTGAAATTCAACTTTTAATGATGTAAAATAAGACTTGGTGATAGAATATGAAAAAGTTTAAGGTTGTTTCAGACTTTAAGCCAACAGGTGACCAACCAAAGGCTATCGAAATGCTTACCGAAGGAATTTTAAAAGGTGAAAAGTTTCAGACACTGCTTGGTGTTACTGGTTCAGGAAAGACATTTACAATGGCTAAAGTAATAGAAAATGTACAAAGACCCACATTGGTTTTAGCTCATAATAAAACACTGGCTGCTCAACTTTGCAGTGAGTTTAGGGAATTCTTTCCTGAAAATGCTGTAGAATTTTTTGTAAGCTATTACGATTATTACCAGCCAGAAGCTTATATACCTGAGACAGATACGTATATTGAAAAGGATTCGTCCATCAATGATGAAATAGATAAACTTCGACACTCTGCAACATCTGCTTTGTTTGAGAGAAGAGACGTAATAATTGTAGCAAGTGTCTCATGTATTTACAGCTTAGGTAGTCCAGAAGACTATTTAAATTTAACGTTATCATTAAGACCCGGGATGATAAAAGATAGAGATGAAGTAATAAGAGAACTCATTAGAATGCAATATGAAAGAAATGACATTGATTTTAGAAGAGGCAGGTTCAGAGTACGAGGCGATGTACTTGAGATATTTCCTGCATCAAATACTGAGAGAGCAATCAGAGTAGAGTTTTTTGGAGATGAAATAGAGAGAATTACCGAGTTTGACGTTTTGACTGGTGAGGTAATTGGGAGAAGAAACCATGTTGCAATATTTCCTGCATCACACTATGTCACAACTTCAGAAAAGCTAAAGAGAGCAATTAAGAGTATTGAAGAGGAGCTTGAACAAAGGCTTCAAGAACTTAGAAGTATGGGCAAGCTTGTCGAAGCGCAAAGGCTTGAGCAAAGAACACGATATGACATAGAGATGCTCCAGGAAATGGGATTTTGCAAAGGAATAGAAAACTACTCAAGACATCTAACGGGAAGACCACCTGGAAGTCCTCCTTACACCTTGCTTGATTATTTTCCAAAAGATTTTATAATGTTCATTGATGAGTCGCATGTGACAATTCCTCAGGTAAGGGCTATGTATAATGGAGACAAGGCAAGAAAAGATGCGCTTGTAGAATATGGTTTTAGACTTCCATCTGCATATGACAACCGCCCACTTACCTTTGAAGAGTTTGAAGAGAAGCTCAACCAGGTTATATTTGTAAGCGCAACACCTGGTCCTTATGAACTCAAGAAATCGTCAAGAGTGGTTGAACAAATTATAAGACCCACAGGGCTTGTTGACCCTGAAATTGAAGTACATCCTGTTAAAGGTCAAATTGACCATTTGATTGGCGAGATAAGAAAAAGAGTAGAGAAGAACCAAAGAGTTTTGATTACAACACTTACAAAGAAGATGGCAGAAAGTCTCACTGAATATTTAAAAGATGTTGGTATAAGAGTGAGGTACATGCACTCTGATATTGACACAATTGAGCGTATGCAGATAATAAGAGATTTGAGACTTGGCAAGTTTGACGTTTTAGTAGGAATAAACTTGCTTCGTGAAGGACTTGATTTGCCAGAAGTATCACTTGTTGCCATTTTAGATGCTGACAAAGAAGGATTCTTGCGCTCAGAAACTTCTCTTATTCAGACAATTGGACGAGCTGCACGAAACGTTGATGGTAAAGTAATTATGTATGCTGACAGGATTACTAAGGCTATGCAAAAGGCTATTGATGAAACAAATAGACGAAGAAAAATTCAGATAGAGTACAACCAAAAGCACGGAATAGTGCCTCAAACTGTAAGAAAAGGAATACGACAGATTATTGAAGCAACTATCTCGGTTGCTGAAGAGGAAGAAAAATATGAGAGCATAGAAAAGGATATTGTACAGAACATGTCCAAACAGGAAATAGAAGAGTATATAAAAGAGCTTGAACAGCAGATGAAAAGGTTTGCTATAGAACTTGAATTTGAAAAAGCGGCTAAGATAAGAGATAAAATATTTGTACTAAAGAAGTTGCTTTAATGTATTTTCGGAGGAGAATGCAAAATGTCGAAAGAATACATTGTAATAAAAGGTGCAAAAGAGCACAACCTGAAAAATGTTGACTTGAAACTGCCTCGTGACAAACTAATAGTCTTTACAGGTCTTTCAGGTTCAGGGAAATCATCTTTGGCTTTTGACACTATCTATGCAGAAGGACAAAGAAGATATATTGAGTCATTGTCATCATATGCAAGACAGTTTTTGGGTATGATGGAAAAACCAGATGTAGATCACATAGAGGGACTGTCACCGGCTATATCTATTGACCAAAAGACAACCTCAAAAAATCCTCGTTCAACAGTTGGTACAATTACAGAGATTTATGACTATTTAAGACTTCTGTTTGCGAGAGTTGGAAAACCTCACTGCTATATTTGTGGCAAACCAATATCACAGCAGACAGTTGACCAGATGGTAGATGAGATAATGAAATTGCAAAAAGGGACAAAGATTCAGGTCATGTCGCCTATTGTGAGAGGTAGGAAAGGGGAGTACCAAAAACAGTTTGAAGAGCTTAGAAAAAGTGGGTTTGCACGGGTAAGAGTTGATGGTGTAATCTATGAGCTTGAAGAGGAGATAAAGCTTGATAAGAACAAAAAGCACAACATTGATGTTATTGTTGACAGGCTCGTCATCAAAGAAGGAATAGAGTCAAGACTTACAGGTTCGATTGAAACAGCGTTAGAACTCTCAGGCGGAATTGTGACTATTGATATTGTTGGCGACAGAGAAATTGTATTTTCACAAAACTTTGCATGTGTAGACTGTGGAGTTTCGTTTGAAGAGATAACTCCACGTCTTTTTTCTTTTAACACCCCTTATGGTGCGTGCCCAACATGTATGGGGCTTGGGTACTTGCAAAAGGTTGATCCTGACCTTTTAATTCCTGACAAGTCGATACCTATAGGTCAGGTTGCTATAAATGGATGGAATTTTAGTGAAACAAATTCATATGCCAGAATGGTTTTAGAGTCGTTGGCAAAAGAATACAATTTTAGCTTAAACACTCCTGTAAATAAACTAGATAAAAAAATTCTTGACATCTTTTTATATGGAACAGGAGAAGAGAAGATAAAGATTTACACTCCACGAGGGATTTATTATGCAAAGTATGAAGGACTTGTAAATAATCTTGAGAGAAGGTATAAAGAGACCCAGTCAGAGTATGTAAAGCAAGAAATTGAAGAGTATATGAGTACATTCACATGCCCTGATTGTTTGGGGAAAAGACTTAAAAAAGAGGCATTGTCAGTATTAATTGAAGGAAAGTCAATAGCAGATGTTGCTGATATGACAATCTTAGAGGCAAAAGGATTTCTACAAAGCTTAAATCTCCAGGGCAAAGATAAAGTTATTGCAGTACCAATTTTGAAAGAGATTTTAGCAAGGCTGGATTTTTTGATAGATGTTGGACTTGACTATCTGACACTTTCACGTTCAGCCGGTACTCTTTCGGGTGGAGAAGCACAAAGAATAAGACTTGCAACACAGATAGGTTCTGGGCTTGTAGGAGTTTTGTATATCCTTGATGAGCCAAGTATTGGTCTTCATCAGCGAGACAACCACAGACTTATAAGAACATTGCAAAAACTTAGGGATTTGGGTAATACCTTGATTGTTGTTGAGCATGATGAGGATACAATTAGAGCTGCTGATTATATAGTTGACATAGGACCTGGAGCAGGGGAGCATGGTGGCAGAATTGTTGCAGCTGGTACATTAGAAGATATAATTTCCTGTGAAGAGTCCATTACAGGACAGTATCTTTCTGGTAAAAAGAAGATAGAGATTCCTCAAGAGAGAAGAAAACCTGATGGTAGATGGCTTACAATAAAAGGAGCTTGTGAGAACAATCTAAAAAACATTGATGTCAGTTTTCCTGTAGGGCTTTTTACGTGTGTGACAGGAGTTTCAGGATCTGGTAAAAGCACGCTGGTAAACGAGATACTTTACAAGGCAGCAAGTTCAATACTAAATAAATCTAAGGAAAAGCCTGGCAAGTACAAAGAAATAATTGGTCTTGAGCATTTTGACAAGGTAATCAACATAGACCAGTCACCAATTGGAAGAACTCCACGTTCTAATCCTGCAACTTATACAGGTGTTTTTGACTTTATAAGAGAGATATTTGCTCAAACACCTGAGGCAAAAATGCGAGGATATAAGGCAGGAAGGTTTAGTTTTAATCTCAAAGGCGGAAGATGCGAGGCTTGTGGTGGAGATGGAATTATAAAGATTGAAATGCACTTTTTGCCGGATGTATATGTACCTTGTGAGGTGTGCAAGGGTAAAAGATACAATAGAGAAACATTAGAGGTAAAATATAAAGACAAAACAATAGCTGATGTTTTAGAGATGACTGTTGAAGAAGCACTTGAATTTTTCAAAAACATTCCACGGATTAAGGCAAAACTTCAGACACTTTATGATGTAGGGCTTGGTTACATCAAACTTGGCCAGCCGTCTACTACACTTTCTGGTGGGGAGGCGCAAAGGGTAAAGCTTGCAACAGAGCTTTCTAAAAGAGCAACAGGTAGGACCTTATACATCTTAGATGAACCCACAACTGGACTTCATATGGATGATGTAAACAAGCTCATAAACGTATTGCAGCGGCTAGTAGATATGGGTAATACAGTTATTGTGATTGAACATAATTTGGATGTTATAAAAGTTGCTGACTATATAATTGATTTGGGACCAGAGGGTGGAGACAGAGGTGGTGAAGTTGTGGCTTTTGGCTCACCAGAAGAGGTTGCAATGTGTGAAAGGTCATACACAGGCATGTTTTTGAAAGAGATTTTAAAAGACAGGATTTATGCAAAAAAATAAAGGGGTATTTACACCGCTTAATGAAAGGTGTAAAGCCCCTTTTTTACTTTATCTCAAGATATTTTTCTATCCATTTTAGGTTGACTTCCTGACCCAAAAATTTACTTATCTGACTGTGTGTTTTTGTGTCATTTATGAGCAGATACCCAATTAATTTCTTGTTTTTGAGCACAAATTTTTTATAAACCATCTTTTCTTTGTTAAGACACTCAAAAAGATTTGATTCTTTTACGTCGATTATGTTTCCAGCAGAGACTATTTCCATTCCAAATGCCTTTAGAAAATAAGGGATAGGTTTTCTTTGATATTCAATATTCTGTCCAAGAATGTTTTTGCCAACCACCTTGCCACTTTCAACTGCAAAAGTCCATGTGCCAGGATTTTGATTGTTAAGATAGGCTACATCTCCACATGCAAACACATCTTCTATTGAGGTTTGCATTCTGGCATTTACTCCAATGCCTTTTCTGGAACTCAGTATTCGTTTATCATTTACAAAATCTGTATTTGGCACAACACCTGCTGAAAAAATTACAATGTCAGATAAAATCTCTTTATTATTTGAAAGAAAGATTACCAACTTGTTGTTTATTTTTTCTATTTTTTCAACTTTGCTATTAAAATTTATATTTATTCCCTTTCTTTTTATCTCTTCTTCAAAAAGCAAAGCACCTACTTCATCTAATTGTTTAGGTAAAAGTCGTTCTGCTATTTCAATTAGAAATACACTTTTACCTTCCAGTGTTGAAGCAAGTTCTAATCCCAAAAGCCCTGCGCCTATAATGGCAACTTCAGGGACTCGGGGAATGATTTCTTTCAATCGTAGAAGGTCTTCGTAGGTCCTCAAAGAAAAAACCTTATCTCTTGCTCTGATATCAACCACATCATCACCCATGTATGGCTTGGCTCCAGAAGCAATTACAAGTTTTTTATATCCTATTTTCTTGTCTGACACAAACACAATCTTGTTGTCAAAATTAACCTTGATCACAGGCGAGTTTAGATAAATTTTTATGTTGTTATCTTCAAACCAGTTTTGTGGTTTTATAAAGAATTTCTCATCAATAGGATTGTAAATATAATAAGGCAGTTTCAATCTGTAATAAGGCAATACCCTCTCATCACTTAGAATACATATTGAAAGATTAAAATCCTTTTTCCTTATCTCTTCTGCAACTGTTAAAGCAGAAACCCCACCACCAATAATCACTACATCAAATTTTTCCATTGCTTTACACCAGCTTTTTCTCTTTTACCTTCTCAGCAAATAGTATACCAAATTCATATGCCTTTTTTAATTCCTCCTCATTCGGTTTGAAATTTACCTTGAGCCCTGGTTCAACTACTTTGAACCTTAACTGTTTTAATCGTGTTTCAATGTTTGAGACAGCTTCTCCACTCCAGCCATATGATCCAAAAGCACCAGCAATTTTCCCTCCATGAACTATGGGGTTTAGCCTTATCAATATTTCATATATTGGTAAAAGAGCATCTGAGTTTATGGTAGGTGAGCCAAACAGCACACCTTTTGCCATATATATCTTTTCCAATATATCTTCTATTTTGTGCTCAATTGCATTGTACAACAACACATCTATACCACTTTGAGTAATTGCTTCAGAAATCTTTTTGGCAAGCATTTCAGTGTATCCATATGCCGAAACATAGACAATAACCACATAAGGCTTTTCTGGTTCTTTTAGAAGCTCTTCTGACCATGATTTATACAAACCTATAAGTTCATCCTTGTAATTTGTCAAGATTGGACCATGACCTGTTGCTATTATGTCAATCTTTAAGTCTTTTATCTTTTCAATTGCCTGAAGTACATAGCTTTTAAATGGAGACATAATTACATCGTAATAGTACTTGTATGCATCCATGAATCCCTCTTTGTCATTGTCCATCACCCAGTTTATATCAAGATTTTCGGTACTGTAATGACAACCAAATGAATCACAAGTAAAGAGTATACTATCTTCTATAAGATAGGTGTAAATTGAATCAGGCCAGTGTAAAAATGGAGCAGAAATAAATTTCAATGTCTTGTTACCCAAGGATATTTGGTCACCATCGTTTACAACTTGAGAATCAAAACTCTTGTTTGAAATCTTCTTCAAAAACCTCATGGCAGAGCTGCTACCAAATACTTTTATCTTCGGGTTTATCTCAAGCAGACTTTCAATTGAACCAGAGTGGTCCGGTTCTGTGTGATTTACTATGAGATAATCTATCTTTGCAGGGTCAATTATCTCTTTAATATTGTCTAAAAACTGGTCAAAAAATTTATACTTCACATTTTCAATAAGTGCAACTTTTTCAGAGCCAATTACGAGATAAGAGTTATATGTTGTTCCATATTTTGTGTACATTACAATGTCAAAAATACGAAGATTTGGATCTTGTACTCCTACTGAGTATATATTCTCTTTTAATTTTGTGTACATTCTAACTCTCACTCTCCTTGTAAAAAAAGTCTCAGTGTATTCAAAGATATTTATACCCCACAATTTTTTTTGTAAACAAATTAAGTGATATAAATTTTTGTTCAGTAATATATTTTAGTAGAAATACAATTAATAGAAGGGAAGAGAAAAATGTTAAGCAAAGTATCTAATCGATTTCTGGCTGTTACAATTTTAGCTATATTTGTTATTGCTTTAGTAGGTATAATTTCAAACAAAAGCTTAGAAAAAACAAAGATGGCATCTTCCGAAATACCAAAAACTACGCAAACCCAAACACAAGAGGTTTCAAAAGTAGATACTCTTAAAGGTTATCTTCAGGTAATGGTGGTGGACAGCAAAACTGGTACACCTGTTGAAGGAGCAAATGTAGTTTTTTCTAACTTAGAGCAGCTATATACAACAGGCAAAGATGGAAAGACACAGCTTATACCTATGAACATTAAATCAACTGGAGGTTTAGGGATTACATCACAGCCTTATGAAGAGGTAGTAATTGGGGTATTTAAACAGGGATATGCAGATTATATCTTATTCAACGCGAAGGTAAGACCTACAACGCAAGACAAGCCACAGCTTAAAGTGATACGAGTTGTAAAAGCTTCTACTGCAACAACCACTCCTGTTTTTGCAATGGAAAAGTATTCTTCTGAGATGGCAAAAGAAGTGATGAATAAAATGAAGGCAAAACTAAATTCACTTGCAAATTCCACACAGGAGATTGAGGAAATAGAAATTAGTGAATAGGGTGCCTTGTAAAATGGCACTTTTTTTTTATATAATAGAGCTTGTACACTTTAAGAATCTTTTTACTGTTGGAAAGGTCTTAACAGCCATGAATCAGGAAGTTTTAATTCTTCTAAAAAATATCCTTTATCTTTTTGCTGTTATCTTTATAGGATTTATTGGTACTAAAATACAATTGTTTTCACCTAATATAAAAGATTCTGTGAGCGAGTTGATTATAAAAGTAACCGCTCCAATCCTATTGTTTACAACCATAAGTAGCAAACCTTATTCTTCAACTGTTGTAAAAAATATCCTCACACTGATAATCTCAGCTTTTATTGGGATAATATTGTTACTTGGGACAGGTTACATAACAGCAAAGTTATTTAAGCTTCAAGGCAAAACATTTTACACACATATATTTTGCTCTGCTTTTGGAAATACTGGTTTTTTGTCATTTCCCCTGTTGTACTCTATCTTTGGTGAAAAGGGTGTGTTTTACGCTGCAAGTTACAATATAATGCATGACTTTTTGGCTTGGTCATTGGGACTCTCAATTATAACAAAGCACAGCAGTGAGAAAACTAAATTTGGTTTTATAAATGCAAATTCAATTGCCATTTTCTCAGCATTTGTAGTGTATTTACTAAAAGGAGCTTTGCCAGCTGAAATTTTGAGTTACTACAATAGATTTTTTCTCACTATTTACGATGCATTAAATCCATTTGGAAAAACAACCATTTATTTGTCTATGTTTTTTATTGGCTGCCTTTTAGCAGAAGTTTCATTTAAAGATACAGTTAAGACATATCCTGCTTATGGCATTGTTGCGTTTAAGATGGTGGCTTTTCCTCTATTGATTACATTTTTGACCAAATTCATAAGCTTAGATGACTTTACAAGACTGATTATTATACTCCAAACAGGAATGCCAACTGCAATAATTAGTTCAATAATATCGTATAGATACAAAGCTGATAGTTCATATGCTACACGTACAATATTTATTACAACAATTTTTTCTCTGTTGACAATTCCTTTTCTTGTGTTTATATATTATCATATTTAAAAATCCAAAAGAGAGGATGATTAAATTTGCAGCATGAGATTGTTATTGTGTTGGACTTTGGGGGACAGTACAATCAGCTAATTGCGCGAAGAGTACGAGAGTGTGGTGTTTATTGTGAAATTTGGCCATATGACACACCCTTAGAGAAGATAATTGAGAAAAATCCAAAAGGAATAATCTTTACTGGTGGACCATCAAGCGTGTATGAAGAAAATGCGCCTGTTGTTGATAAAAAGATATTTGAAATTGGTATTCCAATTCTTGGAATATGCTATGGAAATCAACTGATTGCATCTCTTTTGGGTGGCAAGGTTTCAACTGCTCTATTTAGAGAGTATGGTAAAACGCATATAAAATACAATACAAATTCGCCTTTGTTTACAGGCTTGCCAGAAAACTCAATTTGTTGGATGAGCCATACTGACTTTGTAGAAGAACTCCCAGAGGGATTTGAAATTTTAGCTTCTACTGAAAATTGTGCCATTGCCGCATTTGGCAGCAAAGAAAAAAAGATTTATGGTGTGCAATTCCATCCAGAGGTTGTTCACACTGAGTTTGGGCAAGAAATAATAAAAAACTTCTTGTTCAATATCTGCGGATGCAAAGGTGATTGGAGGACATCGTCATTTATAGAAGAAAAAATAAATGAGATAAGAAAGATTGTGGGCAATCAAAAGGTTGTATGTGCTCTTTCTGGTGGAGTTGACTCTTCTGTTGCAGCAGTGCTTGTTCACAAGGCGATAGGCAAAAATCTTTTTTGCATATTTGTTGACCATGGACTTTTGAGAAAAGGAGAGGCGGAAGAAGTTATAAAAACATTCAAAGGACAGTTTGACATGAATGTAATCAAGGTTAATGCGAAAGAGAGATTTTTAAAAGCTTTGTGTGGTGTCATAGATCCTGAGAGAAAGAGAAAAATAATAGGTGAAGAGTTTATACGTGTTTTTGAAGAGGAGGCTTCAAAACTTGGAGATGTAAAATTTTTAGTGCAAGGTACAATTTATCCTGATGTTGTTGAAAGTGGAGTTGGTAAAGCTGCAACAATAAAAAGTCATCACAATGTTGGTGGTTTGCCAGAACATATCAAGTTTGAGAGGATAATCGAACCGCTACGCGAGCTTTTCAAAGATGAGGTAAGAAGGGTAGGAATAGAATTAGGAATTCCAGAAAAGATTGTAAAAAGACAGCCGTTTCCAGGACCTGGCCTTGCAATAAGGATAATTGGTGAAGTTACCGAAGAAAAGCTTGAGATACTCCGGGAGGTTGACTGGATTTTCAGAAAAGAAATTGAGGCGTGTGGACTTGATGAAGAAATTTGGCAGTACTTTGCAGTACTCACTGATATGAGAAGTGTTGGTGTAATGGGTGATGAAAGAACATATGATTACACTGTTGCACTTAGGGCTGTTACAAGCGTTGATGGTATGACGGCTGACTGGGCAAAGATTCCTTATGATGTGTTAGAAAGGGTTTCGAACGAAATTGTAAACACTGTAAGAAAGGTTAATAGAGTTGTATATGACATTACTTCAAAACCACCTGCTACAATTGAGTGGGAATGATGTCAAAAAATTTTTTATAAGGACTTGAATTTTATAATAGATGGGTGTAACATATTTATAAGTTGATTAGTGGGATGTGATATGAAGGATATTGTAAATCTTGCTTTGAAAGTGCTATGGGGTATAAATCTTATCTTTTGTGTAATGGTGTTTGCTTATTCTAAAAGCATAGCAGTCTTTCTGATTGTGCTTGGCAGCAGTTTAATATTGCTATTTATCTTATATTCTCTATTGTTACTTTTAAAGTCTGCAATAAAAGGCAAAACTAATTTTGTTTATTTATTACTTCATAGCTTTGCAGTTGTGGCTTTGATAGTATTTTCCACTTTTATTTTTAGGTTCTATAAAGGTGGAGATGTATATCTTGTTTGGACTTTAGTAAATTATCCACTGTTTCTTACAGTTTCATATGCTGTAGCTTATACTTATAAAACGTTGTCAAGGAAGTGAAAGGTAAAATGGGCGAGGGTGTATTGAAGGTTTTGTTCACAATACCAATTGGCAAGGGTATTCCTGTAAGGGTAGCAGTTGTTGAGATGTGGGGCGT
This sequence comes from Caldicellulosiruptor sp. F32, assembly GCF_000404025.1. Taxonomy (NCBI): domain Bacteria; kingdom Bacillati; phylum Bacillota; order Caldicellulosiruptorales; family Caldicellulosiruptoraceae; genus Caldicellulosiruptor; species Caldicellulosiruptor sp. F32. The sequence continues at coordinate 34,817 of NZ_APGP01000011.1, read as the reverse complement.
GATGGCATTTTTGATTATATTAGCATTTTATCTCACCTCTAATATGAAATTAGTGCCGAGCAGAAAACAGGTCATTGCTGAGTTCATTGTCGACTCAATAAATAAAATCACTAAAAACTTTTTAGGCCATTATTGGCATATATTTGCTCCCTATTTAGGTACACTATTTTTATTCTTACTTGGGCTAAACTTGTTAGGCCTTATAGGTCTTCAACCCCCTACAAGTAATTTAAATGTAACTGCAAGTTTTGGTGTTATGTCAATTTTGGTATTGATAGTTTCAACCATTATTCTCAAAAACCCAATTAGATGGTTTTTGGGGCATTTTAAGCCTATCATTATAATTTTCCCGTTTAAATTCTTAGACTATTTCACAAGAACTCTTTCTCTTTCTGCCCGACTGTTTGGCAACATCCTCGCTGGTGTTACCATAATGGAGCTAATATATCATGGGCTTTTAAAAGCTCATATACCTCCAGTTGGTATACCAGCAGCGTTAAGTTTATATTTTGATATTTTTGATGGTGTTTTGCAAGCAGTAATCTTTACGTTTTTGTCTATGATTTATCTATATGAAGCGCTCGAAGAGTAAAAATTTTTGGAGGTGTTTCAATTGACAGCATTAGCAGCAGGTATTGCAATGCTTGCAGGATTGGGTGTAGGTATAGGCATTGGTATTGCAACTGCTAAAGCAGCAGAATCTGTAGGAAGACAGCCAGAAGCATTTGGAAGAATTTTCCCAATATTTTTGCTTGGTGCTGCTTTGGCAGAGGCAGTAGCTATTTACAGTTTGGTTGCTGCATTTATGTTAATTTCAAAGATTTAAACGCTCTCCAGTTGGGTTGGGGAGCGTCATCTCTTTATTTTCAAAATTAAAAATTGTGGTTAACATATAGATTTCTGCAAAATCCAAAAAGGAGATGAGCATATATATGTTTGACCTTGCAATTTTCGAAAATATGTTCTTTTGGGCAGTTATTAACTTTTTGATACTTTACCTGGTTTATAGAATATTCTTCTTCAAAAAGGTAACTGCTTTTATGGAAAAACGCGCAAACATGATTCAAGAGCAGCTTGACTTTGCTGCAAAGTCAAAAGAAGAGGCTATAAAATTGAAAGAAGAGTACGAAAATATTTTATCTCAGGCACATGCGAAGGCAAACGAGATAGTCCAAAACGCTGTGATTGAAGCTCAAAAGCAGGCTGACAAGATTATTGAAGATGCCAAGCTTGAGGCAAACAAGATTATTGAAAATGCTCTCAAGCAGCTTGAGATTGAGAAGAAAAAACAAATCAATGAACTTAAAAACCAGTTTGTCTCAATTGCTCTTCTTGCTGCATCTAAGGTTATTGAAAAGAATTTAAACACTGAAGAAAATAGGAAAATAGTTGAGAATATATTTGACGAGGCAGGGGTTGCTTAAAAATGTTGCCAGCAAAAAGATATGCTGAAGGGTTACTTAAGCTTGCTCAAGAAGAGGGAAAGCTTGAGAAGTTTTATGAAGACCTTTTTAAAATATATGACTTGTTTAAGACAAATAAACAGTTTGTAGATGTCTTATTTGACCTTGAGATGAAAGTATCTAATAAAAAAGAGAAGATAAAACAATTTCTTGATGAAAGCATTGATAGATATATTGTCAATCTCATTTGTTTGCTAATCGACAAACGAAGAGAGACTTTACTTCCATATATACCTTTTTATTATAAGGAAATGTATGACAAGATAATAGGTAATGTGGAAGTTGAAGTGATTGTATCAGAAGAAGTTGACGAAGGCGTTCTTAGAAAGATATCAAACTGGCTTTTGAAAAGGTATGATGTTAAAAATCCGCGCTTTAAAGTTAAGGTTGATAGAAGTATCATTGGAGGAATAAAACTTTTATTCAACAATATTGAGGTCGACGCTACAATTAAAGGTGCATTGGATTCGATAAAAAAAGAACTTATCCAGAATGCTATTTAGGGGTGATGATTTAAGATGGTTGATGTAACTATAAGACCAGATGAGATTGCCTCAATCATAAAAGAGCAAATAAAAAACTATGAAAAGAAGATAGAAACAAATGACGTTGGCGTTGTGATTATGTCAGGAGATGGTATTGCGAGAATACACGGCCTTGACAATTGTATGGCTGGTGAGCTTTTAGAATTTCCTAACAACGTTTATGGAATGGCGCTTAACTTGGAAGAAGACAATGTTGGGTGCGTTATTTTAGGAAATGACAGGGAAATCAAAGAAGGTACAATTGTCAAGAGAACAGGCAGAGTAGTAGAGGTACCTGTTGGGGAAGAGCTTTTAGGTAGAGTTGTAAATGCCTTGGGTCAGCCTATTGATGGTTTGGGTCCAATCAATGCAACAAAGTACAGACCGGTTGAGAGGATAGCGCCAGGCGTTATTGAAAGAGAGCCTGTTAAAACTCCACTTCAAACAGGCATTATGGCAATTGATGCCATGATTCCAATTGGAAGAGGTCAGAGAGAACTTATTATTGGAGACAGACAAACAGGGAAAACTGCTATTGCAATTGATACAATCATTAATCAAAAAGACCAGGGAGTATACTGCATCTATGTAGCGATTGGTCAAAAGGCATCAACTGTTGCGCAGATAGTGCACACATTAAAGGAATATGGGGCAATGGACTATACAATTGTTGTGAGCGCAACTGCGAGTGACTCAGCACCACTTCAGTTCTTAGCGCCTTATGCAGGCTGTGCAATGGGAGAAGAGTTTATGGAATCTGGAAAAGATGCTCTTATAGTTTACGATGACTTATCAAAACACGCAGTTGCATACAGGGCAATGTCACTTCTTTTGAGACGACCACCTGGCCGTGAAGCATATCCGGGGGATGTTTTTTACCTTCATTCAAGACTTTTAGAAAGAGCTGCAAAGTTAAATAGCCAGCGTGGTGGAGGTTCTCTTACAGCTTTACCTATCATTGAGACACAAGCTGGTGATGTTTCAGCATATATTCCCACAAATGTCATTTCAATAACTGATGGCCAGATATATCTTGAAAGTGAGCTGTTTTACGCTGGTATAAGGCCCGCGATAAATGCAGGTATATCAGTTTCAAGAGTAGGTGGCAATGCTCAGATAAAGGCTATGAAGAAAGTTGCAGGAAGATTGAGACTTGACTTGGCACAGTACAGAGAACTTGAAGCTTTCGCTCAGTTTGGTTCAGAGCTTGACAAATCAACTCGTGAAAGACTTGCCCAAGGTCAGCGAATTGTAGAGACACTAAAACAGCCTCAATACAAGACACTACCTGTTTGGCACCAAGTTGTCATCCTTTATAGTGCAGTAAATGGGTATTTAATGGATATAGAAGTAAATAAAGTTAGAGAATTTAATGAGAAATTAGTCCAATACATCTCTGCAAACTATCCGCAAATATTTGATTCTATAAAAGAGACAAAGGACTTGACGCCTGAGAATGAAGAACTGTTAAAGAAGGTAATTAGCGAGTTCAAAGAGAGATTTAAAAGTAGCAAGTAGGTGAAATCAAAGATGGCAAACAAAACAAGGTGGATAAAGTCAAGGATTAGAAGTGTCAATGAGACGAAAAAGATTACAAGAGCTATGTATCTCATCTCTGCATCTAAGATGAAAAGGTCACGAGATAGACTTGACAGTACCAGACCATATTTTGAAAAAATAAACGAATTTATGAAAGATCTTGTGATACATGGTATGGAGACAAATCACATTCTCTTTGAAGGGTCATATAAAGAGGGACAAAAAGAGATTGGGGTAATTGTAATTAGTGGTGACAAAGGGCTGTGTGGCGGTTACAATGCAAATGTTATAAGAAGCGCTTTGAATTTGTACGAAAAGATTTCAAAAGAGGGAGAAGTATTATTTTTTCCAATAGGCATTGTTGGAAAAAATTTTTTATTCCGCCATGGTTACAAAGTAGAAGAAAATTTTAATTATCAGACTCAGTCTGTGTCTGTAAAAGTTGCAAAGGTGATTGCACAAAATGTTGTAAAAAAGTACTATAGAGGAGATATTCATGAGCTTTATATCATATATACCAAGCTAATTTCCACAATCAAACAAGATGTAGTTGTAAAGAAACTTCTTCCTCTTGATCCAAGTGAATTTGTGTCTGGTGAGGTTAAGAAAGATGAGACAATAAGATATGAACCAACCCCAACAGATGTGCTTAATGTTGTTATATATGAATATCTAAAAGGTATAATCTTTGGGGCAATGATGGACTCATATGTAAGTGAACTTGCTGCAAGGATGACAGCAATGGACAATGCAACAAAAAGTGCAGATGAAATGATACAAAAACTCGTGTTAAAGCTCAATCGGGAACGCCAGGCAGTGATTACTCAGGAGATATCAGAGATAATAAGTGGTGCAGCTGCTTTGAAATAAGTAACTATTTAAACTTGATTTTAAAGGGAGTGTAGCCAAAGATGGAACAAAATGTTGGTTATGTTGTTCAAATAATTGGTCCTGTAGTAGATGTGAGGTTTGAAAGTGGTAACCTTCCAGCTATTAATAATGCAATTGAGATTCATTTTGATGGAAAGACGCTTGTTGCAGAGGTTGCCCAGCATTTGGGCAATGATACTGTTCGCTGTGTTGCTTTGGGTTCAACTGACGGGCTCAGAAGAGGTGTAAAGGCAATTGATACAGGTGGACCCATTAAAGTTCCTGTTGGAAGAGGGACGTTGGGGAGAATATTCAATGTTTTAGGCCAGCCAATTGACAACAAAGGCGAAGTACAGGCCGCGGACTACTGGCCAATTCACAGAAGTGCACCTTCATTTGAAGAACAGGTGCCTGCAGTAGAGATTTTTGAGACAGGAATTAAGGTTATAGACCTCTTAGCACCATATGCAAAAGGTGGGAAGATTGGTCTTTTTGGTGGTGCAGGTGTTGGCAAGACTGTTCTCATCATGGAGCTTATCAGAAATATTGCAACAGAACATGGTGGATTTTCAATATTCACTGGGGTTGGTGAACGAACAAGAGAGGGAAATGACCTTTGGCTTGAGATGAACGAATCAGGTGTTATAGAGAAGACAGTTTTGGTCTTTGGCCAAATGAACGAGCCACCAGGGGCAAGAATGCGAGTTGCCCTCACTGGTCTTACCATGGCCGAGTATTTCCGTGATGTAGAAGGGCAGGATGTGCTTTTGTTTATTGACAACATTTTCAGATTTATCCAAGCAGGTTCTGAAGTATCAGCGCTGTTAGGAAGAATCCCCTCAGCTGTTGGGTATCAGCCAACACTTGCAAACGAGGTCGGCGCTTTGCAAGAGAGGATAACCTCTACAAAAAGAGGATCAATAACCTCTGTTCAAGCAATCTATGTTCCGGCTGATGACCTCACTGACCCAGCACCTGCTACTACATTTGCTCACCTTGATGCAACAACTGTTTTGTCAAGACAGATTGCTGAGCTTGGTATATATCCTGCAGTTGACCCGCTTGACTCTACATCACGAATACTTGACCCACGAATTGTGGGTGAAGAGCACTATTATGTTGCAAGGACAGTCCAGCAGATTTTGCAAAGGTATAAAGAACTTCAGGATATCATTGCAATATTGGGTATGGATGAGCTTTCTGAAGAAGACAAATTGATTGTCTACAGAGCAAGAAAGATTCAGAGATTTCTTTCTCAGCCGTTCTTTGTTGCTGAAGCTTTCACAGGAAGACCTGGAAGATATGTCAAGCTGAAAGATACAATAAGAGGATTTAAAGAAATAATTGAGGGCAGAATGGACCATATCCCTGAGCAGTATTTCTACATGGTTGGAACAATTGATGAGGTTTATGAGAACTATGAAAAGGACATGAAGGGTAAATAAGTTTTGAGGTGATACTGCAAAATGTCAACATTTGAATTAGAAGTTTTGCAACCTGAGAGAGTCTTTTTTAAAGACAAAGTAGAGATGATAGTTATTCGTGCAATAGATGGAGAAATAGGTATAATGGCAGGACATGAACCAATTGTCACACCCATTGGAATTGGAAAACTTAGGATAAAAAAGGATGGAAAATGGCGCGAGGCAGCAATTGCGGGAGGTATTCTTGAAGTTAACCGAAACAAGGTTGTTATCTTGACTGACGCTGTTGAGTGGCCAGAGGAAATAGACAGACAAAGAGCTTTAGCTGCGAAAGAAAGAGCTGAAAAGAAACTTCAGCAAAAACTTCCGCCAGATGAGTTTGAAAGATATCAGGCAGCTTTGTATAGAGCTATAAACAGGCTAAGAATGATTGAAGAACGTAAAAATGGTGACTAATATAAAAAGTGGGCTGTAAGTTTAATAAAACAGCCCACTTTTTTCTTTTATTTCGTTTATTTTTTCTTTTTACTTTTCTTTTTTTCACCTTTTCCTTCTTTCTTGGTCTTATTGGTAGTCTCTTTTTCTTTTGCAGGCTCGCTATGTTCTTCCTCTTCCTCATCTTCCTTAACTTCTTCGTCTTCTAACAGCACTTCCTCGTCCACATCTAATTCTTCAAAATCTAATGGAGTGTCCACAAGGTCAATTTCTTCATCTGGTAGTTCTGTCAGAATATCTGGTTCTATATCTACAAAGTCGCTTTCGAAATTCTCTGGCTCTGGTTCTTTCAATGCATCTTCTTCTATCTCAGCGTCATCAACAACACCTGTTAAAAGTCTTTCTTCAAAACAAGAATCACACATGTCTTGGTCCTCTGGAATATACTCCTCATGGCAGTATGGACAAAGTTTCATGTTTTCTTCTGTGACCTTTTTTAGCTGCTCTAAATCCCTTTTGCAAATAGGGCAGAGGTCTTCCTCCTCAGGTATTCTGTTTAACTCACATCTTGGACAGTATTTATAACCCATCTTCTTTTTCCCCCTAAAAAGTTGATTTGCTATCAAAATAATATTAATTAGTCTTATGAAAAAAATCAACTAAATTTTACTTAACAACAGCCTTTATTTTTGCTACTATAAAAACATAAAGAAAATAAAGACGTAAGGGGAAGCTTTCTAAGTTGTTTGGATATGTCGTGCCGTATAAGCCCGAACTTAAAATACGAGATTACAATTATTATAAAGCAATCTACTGTGGAATATGTCTGCAGACAAAAAAGATTGGTAATATTCCGAGAGTATTTTTAAATTACGATTTTGTGTTTTTATACCTGATTTTAAAAGAGCATTTTAACATACAAGAAGAATTCGGCAATACAAGATGTATCGCTCATCCTCAAAAAAAGGGAGTATTTATCAAATCAAATAAAATTTTAGAGTATGTAAGCGACCAAATGGTGATGTTGAGTTTTTTAAAACTCTATGATGATTATGTTGACGAAAAACGACTTATAAGTTTTACTTTATACAATGTGTTAAGACCATATCTCAAAAAGATAACAAGAATGTATCCTACATCGTTTAAAAAGATAAAAGAACTATTTGAGAAGCAACTTTTGCTTGAAAAATCAGAATGTCAAAACATTGATGAGGTGGCACACAATTTTGGCCAGATTTTGGCTGAGATTTTTGCATACAATAACGATCCAAAGTTGAGAGAGATAGGTTTTTATACTGGTGTTTGGATATACCTTGTTGATGCCATTGATGACTATATTGATGATGTGAAAAAAAAGAGATATAATTGTTTGAAATATCATCTTCAAAGGTGCAAAGAGAACAGTGCTCTATTTGAAAGAGAGATAAGTATCCTTAAAGTGAGTTTAGATAATTATCTTGCCAGATTGAATGGACTTATAAAAGGGTATAATAATCAGTTGTTAGACAATATAGTTCAACTTGGAATGTACTCAAAGACAGAAGAGGTAATAAACAAATTGAAAGCAAACTTTTTTAAGGAGTTGAAGATGTGATGAGAGACCCGTATGAGATTTTAGGTGTGAGAAAAGGTGCAACAAAAGAAGAGATTAAAAAAGCTTATCTTGAGCTTGTTAAAAAGTATCATCCAGATAAATTTAAAGACAACCCACTGCGTGAACTTGCGGAAGAGAAGTTAAAGGAGATTAATGAAGCATATAATATACTTATGAATGATCAATACTCAAGCTATGAGTATTCTACATATGACCAAAATTCTATTTACCAGCAAGCAAGAGATTTAATTGCGCAAGGCAATTTAAGTGCAGCAGAGAACTTGCTCAATCAAAACCCACAAAATGATGCAGAGTGGTTTTACTTAATGGGAATAATATATCAAAAAAGAGGGTGGATAAATCAAGCCTACAGGTATTTTGTTGAGGCATATAGTCGTGACCCCAGCAATTTTGAATACAGACGTGCAAAAGAACAGTTTGAGACAACCTCAAGAAATTACGAATGGTCAGCATATAACAGGGGTTATAGACGCCATGATGACTGTGATATATGTACAATATGTCAGATAATCGCCTGCTGGGAATGTTGTTGTGACAATGACGTTGGTTGCTGAGGAGGTAGAATGGTTGATAAATCTCTACAAACTTGACAACAATCTTCGGCTCGTGTATGAAAAAGTAGATACTGTAAAGACAGTAAGTGTTGGAGCATGGATATTAGCAGGTTCAAGGTATGAGACTAAAAGTGAGAATGGGATTTCTCATTTTATCGAGCATATACTTTTTAAAGGTACAAAAAATAGAAGCTCCAAAGAAATAGTCTATGAAATAGAATCCATAGGTGGGCAAATAAACGCGTTTACTGCAAAAGAGTATACTTGTTTTTATGTAAGAGTATTAGACGAGTTTTTGGAAAAAGCATTTGAAATCCTGTCTGATTTACTTCTAAATCCTCTAATAAATCCAGAGGATATTGAGAAAGAAAAAACTGTTATAATTGAGGAAATTAATATGTCAAAAGATGACCCGGAAGAAATTTTGTACCAAGCATTAAATGATTTGATATGGAAAGGGGAAACGTTATCATATCCAATAATTGGGAAAGAATCTACTGTAAAAAGGATTGACAGAAACAAGATATTAAATTTTATGAGAAAGAGATATAAGCCCGAAAATGTAGTGATTTCAGTGGCTGGCAACTTTGATGAAGCCCATCTTATAGATTTATGTGAAAGATATTTTGGTAGTTGGGAAAGATATTTAAAATCAAAAGACACGAATAACTCATCAGAACCTATCTTCAAAAGGGGAGCAGTTATAAAGTCAAAGAAGAGTGACCAAGCCCAAATTGCAATAGCGTTTGAAGGTTTTGGCCAAGAAGATGAAAATGTTTACAAGTTGTTAGTAGTTTCAAACATACTTGGTGGTGGAATGAGTTCAAGACTTTTTCAGAAGATAAGAGAAGAACTTGGACTTGTATACAGTATAAATTCTTTTGTCAGCACTTACAAAGATGTAGGGATGCTAATAGTGTACGCTGGCACAAATCCCAAGAATATAGGAGTGGTTTATAAAGAGATTCTTAACCAGATTAAACTCCTGATAAGAGGAAACTTGACTCCTGATGAGGTAGAGGTTGCAAAACAGCAGATAAAAGGAAGTATAATTTTTGGATTGGAGAACACAAGTAGCAGGATGTCAAACCTTGGGAAGAATATGCTACTTTTAAATAGAATAATTGAAATGCAGGAGATAATTAATATGATTAATTCTATTAAATTCGACCAAGTTATGGACATAGTAAGAGAAGTATTGACAAAAGAGTTTTCTGTAGCTGTTGTGGGAAACAAAAAAGAGATAGATAGTAAAATTTTTGAGGAGAGACTTGTAACCGAATGAAAAAGGGGAGGAAGACAGATGATTTTAAAGATAAAAAGGGCAGATGATGCAAAAGATTTACCTTTGCCTCAATACGCTTCAGCTGGTTCTGCCGGGATGGACCTTTTTGCTTGTGTGGAGAATGAAGTGGTCATCAACCCTGGTGAGATAAAGCTTATCAGAACAGGGATATACATAGAGCTTCCAGATGGCTATGAAGCTCAGATAAGACCACGAAGCGGGCTTGCATTAAAATATGGCATTACAATTTTAAATTCCCCTGGAACAATTGACAATGACTACAGAGGAGAGATATGTATAATCTTGATTAATCTTGGGAAAGAGCCGTTTGTAGTAAAAAGAGGTGATAGAATAGCTCAGATGGTGATATGCAAGTATGAAAAGGCGAGAATAGAGGAGGTTTACAAACTTTCTGAAACAGAGCGTGGAGATGGTGGTTTTGGTTCAACCGGTATTTGAACAATTTCGAAAAAGAGGTGGTATCAAGATTGCTTTTGAGTAATATAAAAAATTCAAAGCCTATTGTGTGTCAGCATTCAGGAAAGATTATAGGCAATTCAAATGACATAGAAGTTTTGATTGACAATGATGGAAATATTTGTGGCATAGAGATTAGAAAAAGGCGAAATTTCCGATGGGAGAAAGAATTTATTGGATGGGAAAATATAGTTGTAATTGGTGATGATGTGATAATTGTAAACATAAAAGAGGGGGAGCTTGAATGATACTTCCAACCTCCTTTTTTGGATACTCAAAAGTTGAGGTAAGGGCGTATATTGAAAAGTTAAATGAAGATTTTAAAAACCAATCTTACAAGCTTGAAAACCAAAAAGAACTACTTATAAAAGAAAACGAAAGACTTAAAAAGGAGATTGAGAGGTTAAGTCTTCAGCTGTCTTCCGTACATGTCAAAGACATAAGCTGCTACCAAAGATTTGTTGATGAGTACTTTTTTAATGAATGGAAGGAATATTATTCAAAAAAGGCTTCAGAGGTTGAAGCTGAATATTCAAAAAGCTTAGAAGAGCTTGAAAAAATTAAAGAGAATACACTTAATCACATCTTGTACATAAAAAAGCAGAAAGAAAAAACCATTAAAAAACTAAAAGAGACTGTAGATGATATAGAAAGTTTACTTAATAATGAAGAAGAGTTATCTTTAAGGAAATTGCGAAGAGATTTTTACGTTGACGGTAACCTTATTTTACCATCAGGTATCATTATAAACCATGAAGTGATTGAAAATATGAAGGAAAGAGGATTTTTGATAGAATTTTTGAAACATCTTGCAAAGGAGGATGAAGATATATGAACACAGAAATAAAGGTTTTAGAACTTCTTGAGCAAAACCCAAAGCTCTCTGCAGAAGAAATTGCCATTATGCTAAATGAAAAGAAAGAGGAGATTGAAAGAGTAATTAAAAAGCTTGAAGATGAAAAGGTAATAGTCAAGTATCACACAATTGTCAATTGGGAAAAGACAGAAAAAGAGGTGGTGGAAGCAATAATTGAGGTAAAGGTAACTCCTCAAAGAGGTGTTGGATACGATGCAATTGCAAAAAGGATATACAAATTTCCAGAGGTCAAGGCGGTTTATCTTCTTTCTGGAAATTATGACTTACATGTAATTGTTGAAGGAAAGACAATGAAAGATATTGCCCATTTTGTAGGTTCTAAACTTGCACCGCTTGAATATGTTTTGTCTACAGCAACCCACTTTATAATGAAAAAATACAAAGACGCAGGGGTAATCTTAGAAGATGGTGAGAAGGATGACAGGGAGGTAATAACACCGTGAACTTAGAAAGATTTCTATCAAGGTCTGTTCAAAGTGTTCCACCTTCTGGTATTCGAAAATTCTTTGATATCGTCTCTGAAATGAAAGACGCTCTTTCGCTTGGCGTTGGGGAGCCAGACTTTGTTACACCCTGGAGTATAAGAGATATGGGCATATACTCTATTGAAGAAGGGCATACACATTACACATCAAACTATGGACTACTTGAACTCAGAAAAGAAATCAGCAATTACCTAAAGAGAAGATTTGACCTTAACTACCCCAATTATAGAGAACAAATTTTAGTTACAGTTGGTGCAAGTGAAGCTATTGACATTGCACTAAGAAGTATTATAAATCCTGGCGATGAGGTATTAATTCCTGAACCTTCATTTGTTTCTTATAAACCCTGTACAATTTTTGCAGGGGGTATTCCTGTTGAGGTTCCGACAAAAGCAGAAAATGATTTTAAACTTCGAGCAGATGATATAATTCCTAAAATTACACCACGGACAAAAGCTCTAATACTTTCATATCCAAATAATCCAACAGGCGCAATTATGACTAAAGAGGACTTAAAAGAGCTTGTCGATGTTTTGAAGGATAAAGACATTATTGTTATTTCAGATGAAATATATGCTGAGCTTACATATGAGGGTGAACATGTTTCTATTGCCAATTTTCCAGAGATGAAAGATAAAACAATACTAATAAACGGTTTTTCGAAGGCGTTTGCAATGACAGGTTGGAGACTTGGGTTTGTTGCAGCAAATGAGGTTTTTATAAAAGCAATGGCAAAAGTACATCAGTACATTATAATGAGTGCTCCCACGTTTTCCCAGTACGCTGCAATTGAAGCCTTACGTAGTGGGGCAGCTGAAGTTGAAAAGATGAGAGAGGAGTACAATCGCCGAAGACGATATATGGTGAGTAGGTTCAATAAGATGGGACTTGAATGTTTTGAACCAAAAGGAGCGTTTTATGTCTTTCCCTCAATAAAATCAACTGGACTTTCATCAGAAGTGTTTGCTGAGAAGCTTTTGTATCAGCAAAAGGTAGCCGTTGTACCAGGAACTGCATTTGGAAGTTGTGGAGAGGGGTTTATCAGGTGCTCATATGCATATTCAATAGAAACTATAAAAGAGGCTTTAGACAGAATAGAAAAGTTTGTAACAAATTTTAAAGCTCCAACTCACAGCCAAGAAACTCAGAAAAATAGTGTGGTAGTGGAGCAGTGATATTGTATTGTCTTTCTATTAAGTTAAAATCAAACTTTATTGAATATGCATGAAGCAATAGCGGAAAGTCTTTATATTTTCCTGTTCCATAAAGAACATCACCAACAATAGGATAACCAATTGATGCCAAATGTACTCTTAACTGATGTGTACGGCCAGTAATAGGCTTTAGTTTCAAGATTGAGTAGTTACTTTTGTAGGCAATTACTTCGTAGTAGGTGATTGCATAATCACCATCTTCATTAATTTCTCTTTTTATTCCATCATTTGACCTGCTGATGGGTTTTTCTATAAACCCACTTTTTTTTGTCAAAATTCCATCCACCACAGCTATATATGTTTTCTCAATTGTCCTTTTTTCAAATTCCGAAGAAACTATACTGTGAAAGTAAGAGTTTTTGGCAAATACTACAATTCCAGAAGTGTCTTTGTCTAACCTGTTTATTATATGTGACGTAACTCCTTGAGAATTTAAATACCACTCAACATTATTTGCAAGAGTGTCAAAGTAATGGCCTTTAGATGGATGTGATGGAATACCAGATGGCTTGTTTACAAACAAAAAGAATTGATCTTCAAATAAAATATCAATACTACCTTTTATTGGAACTATATTTGAATAGATATCCTTTAGTTCAAGCTCTATTATTGACTCGGCAGTTGGGTGTTGATTGATTGAAAAAATTGGTGGTATAAACCTTATTTGTCCATTTGATTTTAGCTTGCTTAAAAGGGTTGATGAGAGAAATAACTTTTTTCTTAGAATTTCTTTGTATGTCATATTCAAATCCTCTTTTTTTATGACGTATACAAGTCTCATAATAAATTATTTTTCACCCTTCCTGTTAAAAATTGAACACATATGATATGATAATTTAAAGGGAGATTAAATACAATAATCTTTTTAATAATAAACGATGAGGTGATATCATTAATGGCATTTAAGTCAGGATTTGTAGCATTGATAGGACGTCCAAACGTTGGTAAATCAACGCTAATGAATTACTTTGTGGGAAAAAAAATTTCAATAATCTCACCGAAACCACAGACAACAAGAAATAGCATAAAAGGAATACTGACCCTGAATGATGCACAGGTAATATTTATTGATACACCTGGTGTTCACCCACCTAAGAACAAACTTGGTGAATATATGGTAAAGGTTTCTGAAAAGACCCTAAAAGAAGTAGACTTAATCCTTTATATTATTGAAGCTACTGACAGTGGAATTGGTCCGTGGGATGAAACAATCTTAGAAAAGTTAAAAGAGGTTCAAACGCCTAAGATACTGGTTTTAAACAAGGCTGATTTAGCATCCAAGGAGAATATCGAGATTTTAAAAAGTCTTTTTTCAGGCAGATTAAGTTTTGAATTTATAATCGAGATAGCCGCAATCAATGGGTATAATTGTGATGTACTGTTAGAAAAAATCAAAATGCTATTGCCAGAAGGTCCAAAGTACTATCTTGACGATATGACAACAGATGTGAGAGAGAGCTTTATTGTCTCTGAAATAATCAGAGAAAAGATTTTGTTAAATCTTTCTGAAGAAGTACCACATGGTGTGGGAGTTTCGGTTGAAAGGTTTTCTGAAAGAGAAGATAAGGATATTTTAGATATAGAAGCAACTATCTATTGTGAAAAAGAATCCCACAAAGCAATAATTATTGGAAAAGGTGGACAAATGCTAAAGAAAATTGGAATGCAAGCGCGCGAAGAACTTGAAATGTTATTTGGAATAAAAGTTAATCTTCAGCTCTGGGTAAAGGTTAAGAAGAACTGGCGAGATGATATATCTGCAATGAAGATGCTGGGATATAACCTAAAAGAGGTCTGATGGATAATGAAATTCATAAAGGCAAAAGGCATTGTGCTAAAAGATGTAAATTTTGAAGAGTCAAGCAAGATCTTGACCATCTTAACATCCGAGCTTGGAAAGATCCAGGCACTTTCAAAAAATTGCAGACGAACATTGAGTCCTTTGAGTGCTGTATCACAGCCGCTTATATATTCAGAGTTTGTGTTTACAAAAACAAAGGAGATTTACTCTATATCATCAGCAAGTGTAATTGAATCGTTTTTTGACATTACTCAAAATGTTTACCTTACTATTTACTCCAGTTACCTTATAGAGCTTGTAGACAGCTTCATCCAGATTGAGCAAAAAAACGAGGACGTGCTAAGACTTCTTTTGAACTCACTGTATATGCTGAAAAAAGGGGCAGATCCTGAGACTATATGCAGAATCTTTGAGATTAAAATGTTAATCTTTACGGGATTTTTCCCTCAATTTACCCAATGTGTGAAATGTCAAAAGTCACACCTGAGCCGTATTTTTTTCTCTTTCAAAAATGGAGGTGTTGTCTGCACAGAGTGTAAAGAAGAAGATGATATGGAAGTAAATCTTGAAGTTGTTGAAAAAATCTTAATAATTGCTGCAACAGATTTGAAAAAGCTAAGTAAAATAAGAATTAGTAAAGGTTTGAATGACATATTGAAAACCTTAATGACCACATATATTAAATTAGTATTGCAAAAGGATGTCAAAATCCTTGATTTTTTTAAATTTATAAAATAAAATAGATTCGACTGTACAAAATAAATTGAAGGTGGTAAGGATAGTATGGTAACAATGGATGAGATAGTATCACTTTGCAAACGTCGAGGATTTATATTCCAATCAAGTGAAATATATGGCGGACTGAACAGCTGCTGGGATTATGGACCACTTGGCGTTGAGATGAAGAACAATATAAAAAGGCTTTGGTGGAAAGCAAATGTACAGCTAAGGGACGATGTTGTCGGACTTGACTCAAGTATATTAATGAATCCAAAGGTATGGGAAGCAAGTGGACATTTAACTAATTTTGCAGATCCTATGGCTGATTGCAAGGTTTGTAAAAAAAGATGGAGGACAGACCAACTTTCTGAGTATAAATGTCCTGAATGTGGTGGAGAACTTACAGAAGCAAGGATGTTTAATTTGATGTTTAAAACCTTCATGGGCCCTGTTGAGGATGAGTCTGCAGTTGTTTACTTGAGGCCTGAAACTGCACAAGGTATATTTGTTAACTTTTTAAATGTCCAGCAAACCATGAGAAAAAAACTTCCCTTTGGAATTGCCCAAATAGGAAAGTCGTTTAGAAATGAAATAACACCGGGCAATTTCATTTTCAGGACAAGGGAATTTGAACAGATGGAAATAGAATACTTTGTAAAACCTGGGACAGACGAGTACTGGCACAAACACTGGATCGAACAGAGAATAAATTGGTATTATAAACTGGGTATTAGAAAGGAAAACATAAGAATACGAGAGCATGGGAAAGATGAACTTGCGCATTATGCAAAGGCATGTGTTGATATTGAATATTTATTCCCAATGGGCTGGTCAGAGCTTGAAGGTATTGCAAATAGAACTGACTTTGACTTGTCGAGACATCAGGAATACAGTGGTCAGAATTTGACATATTTTGACGATGAGACAAAACAAAGGTATATTCCATATGTAATTGAACCCTCTGCGGGAGTTGACAGGTCGCTTCTTGCATTTTTAGTTGACGCATATGAAAATCAGAAGATTGACGAGAATGATTCAAGGATTGTACTGCACCTTCACCCTGCTATTGCTCCAGTTAAAGCAGGCATTTTCCCGCTTTTGAAAAAAGAAGAGCTTGTAAAAAAGGCAAAGGAGATTTACAATAACCTCAAATACAAGTGGATTGTCCAATATGATGAAAGTGGCAGCATAGGCAAACGATACAGACGCCAAGATGAGATAGGTACTCCATTTGGAATAACAGTAGATTATCAAACCTTAGAAGACAACACAGTGACTATAAGGGATAGAGATACAATGGAACAGGTAAGAGTTCATATTGAAGAGATAATTCCATATTTGGAAGAAAAGATTGAAATAAAGTTTTAAATAAAATATATTTTCAAACTGCAAAAATATGCTATAATAATTTATGTTGTAGTGCGCGAAATTTTATTTAACATATTTTTCCAATCAAATTTCACATAGGAGGGATTTATATTGAGCAAAAAGAAATATGTGTACATGTTCTATGAAGGGAACAAAGATATGAGAGAGCTTCTTGGAGGGAAAGGTGCTAATCTTGCTGAGATGACAAATCTTGGACTTCCAGTTCCTCCAGGCTTTACCGTAACAACAGAAGCGTGTACAAGATATTACGACGAAGGCGAAAAGATAGCTGAGGAGATTGTAGAAGAAATCTTTGAAAAGTTAGCTGAACTTGAAAAGATTACAGGTAAGAAATTTGGAGATCCAAGCAATCCACTTCTTGTTTCTGTTCGAAGCGGTGCAAGAGTTTCAATGCCGGGTATGATGGACACTATCTTGAACCTTGGTATCAATGATGAAGTTGTCGAAGGTTTGGCAAAGCTTACAAATAATGAGAGATTTGCTTATGACTCATACAGAAGATTTATCCAGATGTTTTCAGATGTTGTTATGGGAATTGAGAAAGGCAAGTTTGAAAAGATACTCGATGAAGTAAAAGAAAAGTATGGTGCAAAGTATGATACAGATTTGACTGCTGAGCACTTAAAAGAAGTAGTTGTAAAGTATAAAGAGCTCTACAAGGCAGAAAAAGGCGAAGACTTTCCACAAGATCCAAAAGTACAGCTTTTAGAAGCAGTAAAGGCAGTGTTCAGATCATGGAACAACCCAAGAGCAATTGTTTATAGAAGACTCAATGAGATTCCTCATGACTGGGGAACAGCTGTAAATGTCCAGATGATGGCATATGGTAACATGGGCAATGACTCTGGTACAGGTGTTGCCTTCACACGAAATCCAGCAACAGGTGAAAAAGAGTTATATGGCGAGTTCTTAATGAATGCTCAAGGTGAAGACGTTGTTGCGGGTATCAGAACACCACAACCAATTTCAGCTTTAAAAGAGACAATGCCAGAAGTTTACCAGCAGCTTGCTGACATTGCAAAGAAGCTTGAGACATACTACAAGGATATGCAAGATATGGAGTTCACAATTGAAAAAGGAAAACTCTATATGCTTCAGACAAGAAATGGTAAGAGAACAGCACAAGCAGCACTTAAAATTGCAGTTGACATGGTTGAAGAAGGGCTTATAACAAAAGAAGAAGCAATGTTGAAGGTTGATCCAAAACAGCTTGACACATTACTTCACCCAACATTTGAACCAAGTGCACTAAAAGCTGCAAAGCCAATTGCAAAAGGCCTCCCTGCATCACCAGGTGCAGCAACTGGTAAGATTTACTTTACAGCTGAAGAGGCAAAAGCAGCAGTTGAAAGAGGTGAAAAGAAGGTTATTCTTGTCAGAACAGAGACATCACCAGAAGACATTGAAGGTATGGTTGCAGCTCAAGGAATACTCACATCACGAGGTGGTATGACATCACATGCAGCAGTTGTAGCAAGAGGTATGGGCAAGTGCTGTGTTGCTGGTTGTGGGGATATATCAATTAATGAAGAGGAGAAATACTTTACGACACCAGATGGCAAAGTATATCGCGAAGGTGATTGGATTTCACTTGACGGCTCAACAGGGTATGTATACGAAGGTGAACTTCCGACAAAAGATCCAGAGCTCACAGGTTACTTTGCAACATTTATGCAATGGGCTGATGAGATAAGAAGACTAAAGGTCAGAGCAAATGCTGATACGCCAAGAGATGCTGCACAGGCAAGAAAGTTTGGTGCAGAAGGTATTGGTCTTTGCAGAACTGAGCACATGTTCTTTGAAGAAGACAGAATACCAGCTATGAGAGAGATGATTGTTGCAAGAACAGAAGAACAGAGAAGAAAAGCATTGAACAAACTTCTCCCAATGCAAAGAGGCGACTTTGAAGCCCTCTTCAGAGAGATGAAAGGTTATCCAGTTACAATAAGGCTTCTTGACCCACCATTGCATGAATTCTTACCAAAAGAAGATGATGCTATAAGAGAACTTGCAAAAGAAATGGGTCTCACATTTGAAGAACTAAAGTCAATTGTTCAAAGCTTGCATGAGCTTAACCCAATGCTTGGTCACAGAGGTTGTCGTTTGGCTGTGACATATCCAGAGATTGCTGAGATGCAAACAAGAGCTATAATTGAAGCAGCTATAAATGTAAAGAATGAGGGAATAGATGTTGTACCTGAGATAATGGTTCCACTTGTTGGTGAACTCAAAGAGCTCAAGTACATCAAAGACATCATTGTTAAAACTGCTGAAAAGATCATGGAAGAAAAGGGTGTAAAGATTGAGTATAAAGTTGGTACAATGATTGAAGTACCAAGAGCAGCACTTACTGCTGATGAGATTGCAAAAGAAGCGGAGTTCTTCTCATTTGGTACAAACGACCTGACACAGATGACATTTGGATTTTCCAGAGACGATATAGGCAAGTTCTTAGATGACTACTTTGAAAAGAAGATATTCGAAACAGATCCATTTGCAAGACTTGATGAAAAAGGTGTTGGCAAACTTATCAAGATGGCCGCAGAGCTTGGACGTAGCACCAGACTAGATATCAAACTTGGAATCTGTGGTGAGCATGGTGGCGATCCATCCAGCATTGAGTTCTGCCACAATGCAGGGCTTGACTATGTTTCATGTTCACCATTCAGAGTGCCAATAGCAAGACTTGCAGCTGCTCAAGCACAAGTAAAATCAAAGATGAAAGCATTTATAGATAAATAATAGTTAGAAGGGGCAAAAAGCAGAGGAGGGTATAAAAGAAGAAGTTGCCTTCCTCTGCTTTTTTTGCATGTATACACTTGAACAAAGCTTTAAAAGTGATATAATTAATAGTGGGACAAAACTATATGTGGGATGGATAAACCTGTCCCTGATGGAGTAATGATGAGATGGAAGATTTTCTTGAGCTTTTAAAAAGAGTAACACCTGAAGTAATAGAAATATTTGAAAGAAGGTATGACATATTAAAAAACGTGAAATATTATCAGCCAATTGGTAGAAGGATGTTAGCTGAAAGGGTAAAGCTTTCTGAAAGAATTGTAAGAAATGAAGTAGACATTTTAAGAAGTCTTGGGCTTTTAACCATAACAGAGAATGGTACATTTTTGACAAATGAAGGAGAAGATATTCTTGAAAAACTTTCTAATATAGTATATGATATAAAAGGGTTAGAAGCTTTAAGAGAGAGGGTAAAAGATATTTTAGGTGCGAAAGATATCATTGTAGTTCCAGGAAATGCTGATACAAATCCATATGTACTGAGGGAATTGGGTATTGCAGCGGGTAAGGTTATTCTCTCCCTCTTACCAGAAGTCAAGATAATTGCCGTTACAGGTGGACAGACGGTAAAAGAAGTTGTTGACAATTTCCCAAGATGCTCTTTTAAAGATATCTTGGTAGTTCCAGCAAGGGGCGGAATTGGACAAGAGGTTGAAAAACAAGCGAATACCCTGGCAGCAAGTTTAGCTAAAAAATTGGGTGGAAAGTATAAGCTTCTCCACCTTCCTGATACGATGGACGAAGAGATATATAAACTGATTGTGAGAAAAGAAGAGGTTCAAGATGTTTTAAATGACATTAACAATGCCGATATGTTGATATTTGGTATAGGCAATGCGATTGAAATGGCAAAGAGAAGAAAATTTGGCGAAGAGATGATAGAAAAACTAAAAGAAGTGGGAGCGATTGGTGAGATTTTTGGTTATTATTTTGACAAAGAGGGTAATATTGTCTATAGTACAACCACAGTAGGTATAAAACTTGAAAAAATTAAAAACATTAAATATATGATAGGAGTTGCGGGTGGCGCGCACAAGGCAGAGGCAATACTTTCATTAAATGGTATAAAACATAACACAATATTTGTCATTGACGAGGGGATTGCACGTAGAATTTTGAGTATAAAAGGGTAGTAACACTGCTGCAATTTTAAGGTTGCTGCAGTGTTAAAAATAAAAAAAAGAGAAAGGATGGTAGGTAAGATGGCTGTTAAGATTGGTATTAATGGTTTTGGAAGAATTGGTAGAAATGCTTTTAAGGCAATTTTGGCAAAATATCCAAATGAGTTTGAGGTTGTTGCGGTAAATGACTTGACTGATCCAAAAACTTTGGCACATCTTTTAAAATACGATTCATGTTATGGTATATTCAATGGGACTGTTGATTATACAGACACGTCAATCATTGTAAACGGCAAGGAAATAAAGGTCTTAGCTGAGAAAGATCCAGCAAACCTGCCATGGAAGGATTTAGGTGTTGAGGTTGTAATTGAGTCAACAGGTAGGTTTACAAAGAAGCAAGATGCAGAAAAGCACATCCAAGCAGGTGCAAAAAAGGTAATCATCACAGCTCCGGCAACAGATGAAGATATCACAATTGTTATGGGTGTTAACGAAGAGATGTACGACCCTGCTAAGCACCATGTAATTTCAAATGCATCCTGTACAACAAACTGTTTGGCACCTGTAACAAAAGTAATTGACAAACACTTCAAAGTAAAGAGAGGTCTTATGACAACAGTTCACTCTTACACAAATGACCAGCAGATATTGGATCTTCCACACAGGGATTTAAGAAGAGCAAGAGCAGCAGCACTTTCTATCATTCCAACAACAACTGGTGCAGCAAAGGCAGTAGCGCTCGTTCTTCCACACCTCAAAGGAAAACTCAATGGTTTTGCACTCAGAGTTCCAACTCCAACTGTTTCTGTTACAGACGTTGTTTTTGAGGTTGAAAAGCCAACAACAAAAGAAGAAGTAAACAGCGTTTTGAAAGCTGCTGCTGAAGGCGAATTAAAGGGTATTTTAGGATACAGCGAAGAGCCACTTGTTTCTGTTGACTACAAGGGTGATCCAAGGTCTTCAATAGTTGATGCTCTCTCAACAATGGTTATAGAAGATACACTTGTAAAGGTTGTTGCATGGTATGATAACGAATGGGGATACTCTAACAGAGTTGCTGACCTTCTGAACTACATTGTTAAGAAAGGGTTATAATGATTTTTAAAAAAGACTGGTCCGGCAAGAAGTAGTGAGAGTGCAGTTTTGCCCGGACCAGTCTTGATTTGAAAAAGTGGAACCATTATCTTAGGTTTTCAAGGAGATAGAATATAGAAGAGGTGAGATTACTAATGCCAAGATTGAACAAGAAAACAATTCGCGATATAGATGTAAGTGGTAAAAGAGTGTTAGTCAGAGTTGATTTTAACGTTCCACAAGATGAAAATGGGAATATCACAGATGATAGAAGAATCAGAGAAGCGCTTCCAACCATTAAATATTTGATTGATCACAATGCAAAGGTGATTCTTGTTTCACATTTAGGAAGACCAAAGGGTAAGTTTGATCCAAAATATTCTATGGCACCTGTTGCAAAAAGGTTATCTGAGCTTCTTGGCAAGGAAGTTGTGCTTGCAAAAGATGTTATAGGCGAAGATGCAAAAAAATGCGTGGAACAGATGAAAGAAAAAGATGTTGTTTTGCTTGAAAATGTCAGATTCCACAAAGAGGAAGAAGAAAACGATAGAGAATTTGCAAAGGCTTTAGCATCGCTTGCAGACATTTACGTAAATGACGCATTTGGCACAGCTCACAGAGCTCATGCTTCAACAGCAGGTGTTGCAGAGTTCTTACCAGCAGTTGCTGGATTTTTAATGGAAAAAGAGATTGAAATGCTTGGCAATGCTCTTGCAAATCCACAAAGACCTTTTGTTGCAATCTTAGGTGGTGCAAAGGTTTCTGACAAGATTGGAGTAATTATGAATTTATTAGAAAAAGTGGATAGCCTGCTTATTGGCGGTGCAATGGCATATACCTTCTTGAAGGCAAAAGGATATAAGATTGGAAAATCAAAATGTGAAGATGACAAGCTTGATGTTGCAAGAGAGATAATGAAAAAGGCAGAAGAAAAAGGAGTAAACCTTTTGCTACCCGTTGGAAGCATAGTAGCAAAAGAGTTTAAAAATGATACTGAGTTTATGTACGTACCATCAGATGCAATGCCAGATGATATGATGGGTATGGATATAGGAAATACCACAATTGAACTTTTCTCAAAAGAGATAAAGAAGGCAAAGACTATTGTTTGGAACGGTCCAATGGGCGTATTTGAATTTCCAAACTTTGCAAAAGGAACAGAAGCTATTGCAAGAGCTGTTGCTGAGGCTGTTGAAGAAAATGGTGCAATTGCAATTATCGGTGGTGGCGACTCTGCAGCTGCTGTTGAAAAGCTCGGCTTTGCTGATAAGATGACACATATTTCAACAGGTGGCGGTGCTTCATTAGAGTTCTTGGAAGGCAAAGTTTTACCGGGGATTGCATGTCTTCTTGATAAAAATCCAAGAAAAAAGATAATCGCAGCGAACTGGAAGATGAACAAGACTCCTATTGAGGCGAAAGAGTTTGTTGAAGAGCTGAAAAAATATATTGATGATGTGCAAGCAGAGGTTGTAATCTGTGCACCTTCAATCCTGGTGCCATATGTCAAAGAAGCAATAGAAGGAACAAATATAAAACTTGGAACACAAAACATGTTCTATGAAGAAAAAGGCGCATATACAGGTGAGATATCTGGTCCAATGCTCAAAGCCGTTGGGGTCGAGTATGTGGTAATAGGTCACTCTGAAAGAAGGCAGTACTTTGGTGAAACTGATGAGATTGTGAACAAGAAAGTGTTAGCAGCGCTCAAGTTTGGTCTAAAGCCTATTGTATGTGTTGGTGAAACACTTAAGCAAAGAGAATATGGTATTACAGATGAGCTTGTAAGGCTTCAAGTAAAGATTGCACTAAATGGTGTGTCTAAAGAAGATATTGAGAAGGTTGTAATTGCATATGAACCCATCTGGGCAATAGGTACAGGTAAGAATGCAACACCTGAAGAGGCAAATAGAGTAATTGGGGTTATCAGAAATGTAATTGCAGAGATTTACGATGAAGATACTGCGCAAAAGGTTAGAATTCAGTATGGCGGTAGTGTAAACTCTGCAAATTCAGCTGACATTTTCAATATGCCAGAGATTGATGGAGGCTTAGTTGGCGGTGCAAGCCTTAATGCTCAGGAATTTGCAAAGATATTACACTACTAATTATGGCAAGTAAAGGGGAATAAGATGATGAAAAAACCTGTTGTTCTTATCGTCATGGATGGTTGGGGTTACAACCCAAAGCAAGAGGGGAATGCTGTTGCTTTGGGTAAGACCCCCAACCTTGACTATTACGAAAAGAATTACCCATATACCTTGATTGGTAGCAGTGGAATGGACGTTGGTCTTCCTGAAGGTCAGATGGGAAATTCTGAGGTAGGTCATCTTAATTTGGGTGCTGGGAGAATTGTGTATCAGGAGTTTACAAGGATAACAAAGTCAATTAGAGACGGCGACTTTTTTGAAAAAGAAGAGTTTTTGATGGCAATAGAGAATTGCAAAAAATATAACTCTTCTCTTCATCTGATGGGGCTTTTATCAGATGGCGGTGTTCACAGTCACAACACTCACCTTTATGCACTTTTAGAGCTTGCAAAGAAGCATAATCTTGAAAAAGTTTATGTTCATTGTTTTTTAGATGGACGTGATGTCCCACCTTCAAGCGCAAAGATTTACATTGAAGAGCTTGAACAGAAGATGAAAGAGATAGGTTGTGGTAAGATTGCAACAGTGATGGGCAGATACTATGCAATGGACAGGGATAAAAGGTGGGAGAGAGTAGAAAAGGCTTATAATGCAATGGTGTTTGGTGAAGGCGAGTATGCAAGCTCAGCATTAGAGGCGGTTGAAAAGTCGTATGAAAAAGGTAATACCGATGAGTTTGTAATTCCGACTGTTGTGATTGAGAATGGTAAGCCCACTGCAACCATAAATGAACACGACAGCATAATATTTTTCAACTTTAGACCCGATAGAGCAAGACAAATCACAAGAGCATTTTGTGATATAGAATTTGACGGTTTTGAAAGGAAAAAAGGATATTTTGAAGTATTCTTTGTATGCATGACACAGTATGATGTCACTATAAAGAATTGCCATGTTGCTTTCAAACCAGAAAATTTAGAAAACACTTTGGGTGAGTATTTGAGCAAGCTTGGCCTAAAACAGCTCAGGATTGCTGAGACAGAAAAGTATGCTCATGTCACCTTCTTCTTCAACGGTGGTGTTGAAGTACCAAATGTCGGAGAAGACAGGGTTTTGGTACCATCACCGAAGGTTGCAACATATGACCTAAAACCAGAGATGAGTGCTTATGAGGTAACTGAAGCTCTTCTTGAGAGAATTGAAAACAACCAATATGATGTTATAATTTGTAACTATGCAAACGGTGATATGGTGGGACACACTGGAGTGTTGGAGGCTGCAATAAAAGCAGTTGAGGCTGTTGATGAGTGTATCGGAAAAGTTGTTAACAAAGTTTTAGAAAAAGGCGGAGTGGTTATTATTACTGCTGACCATGGTAACTGCGAACAGATGATCGATTATGAGACAGGTGAGCCTCATACAGCTCATACAACAAATAAGGTGCCTTTGTATCTTGTTGGGTATGGCAATGTTAAATTAAGAGATGACGGAATTTTAGCAGACATTGCTCCGACAATCTTAGACATCTTAAGGTTAGAAAAGCCTTCAGAGATGAAAGGAAGCTCGCTTGTTATTAAATAAATTCATTTATAGAGACTGAAAAAAATATTCAGAAGGAGGAATAAACGAATGAAAGTTGATCTTTCAATTACAGCTGTAAAAGCAAGAGAAATTCTTGATTCAAGAGGAAACCCGACTGTTGAAGTAGAAGTTGTTGTAAATGATGAGTTCGTAGGTAGAGCTGCTGTTCCATCAGGTGCATCCACAGGTATGTTTGAGGCTGTTGAACTCAGAGATGGTGACAAAAAAAGATATATGGGTAAAGGGGTTCTCAAGGCAGTTGAAAATGTAAATGAGGTTATTGCACCAGAGATTATTGGAATGAATGCTTTAAACCAAGTTGAGATTGACAGGCTTATGATTGAGCTTGATGGAACAGAGAACAAGAGCAAGCTTGGTGCAAACGCAATTTTGGGTGTATCTTTGGCAGTTGCAAAGGCAGCAGCGAACGCACTTGGTCTTCCACTGTACCAATACATTGGCGGTGTTAATGCAAAATATTTACCTGTGCCAATGATGAATATCTTAAACGGTGGTAAGCATGCTGACAACTCTGTCGATTTGCAAGAGTTTATGATAATGCCTGTCGGTGCAAAATCTTTTAGCGAAGCACTCAGGATGTGTGCTGAGACATTCCATCACTTGAGAAATGTGCTCAAAGCAAGAGGATACAACACAACAGTTGGTGATGAGGGCGGATTTGCGCCAAATTTGAAGTCTAACGAGGAGCCATTGGAAGTGATTGTTGAAGCAATCGAAAAAGCTGGTTATACTCCAGGTAAAGACATAGCAATAGCGCTTGACCCTGCAACCTCTGAGCTCTACAATGAAGAAGATGGAAAGTATCATTTCGAGAGAGAAGGTAAAGTTAGAACAAAAGAAGAAATGGTAGAATTCTGGGTAAAACTTGTTGAGAAATATCCAATTGTTTCAATTGAAGACGGTGTTGCAGAAGAGGACTGGGAAGGCTGGAAGATGCTCACTGAAGCACTTGGTAACAAAATTCAGCTTGTTGGTGATGATTTGTTTGTTACAAATACAAAGAGGCTTGCAAAGGGAATTGAGCTTGGTGTTGCAAACTCAATATTAATTAAGCTCAATCAGATAGGAACACTTACAGAAACTTTAGAAGCAATTGAGATGGCAAATAGAGCAGGCTACACTGCAGTTGTATCACACAGATCAGGTGAGACTGAAGATACAACAATTGCTGACCTTGTTGTTGCGGTAAATGCTGGTCAGATAAAGACAGGTGCACCGTCAAGGACAGACAGAGTAGCAAAATACAACCAGCTATTGAGAATCGAAGAAGAGCTCGGTAGCGTTGCCGTATATCCTGGAATGAACGCATTCTTTAACTTGAAGAAAAAATAACTCCACAAAAGTCCAAAGAAAAGTTTTTGGATTTGCAATGGAATAAAGAAAGAGGGAAAGTGTTGAACTTTCCCTCTTTTCATTTTATAATATATTCAAACAGATTGAGTTGTGAATTTTGTTTGAATTTTTACAAAATTGTGTTGAAACAAGTTACAAGGAGGTTTGGAAAGATGAAAAGATTTATGGATGAGGATTTTCTCTTGAATAACCAGACTGCTAAAGTGCTTTACGAAAAATATGCAAAAGATATGCCAATTGTTGACTTTCACTGTCATTTGAATCCAAAGGAAATTTATGAAAACAAGAAGTTTAGGAATATCACGGAGGTTTGGCTTGGAGGAGATCATTACAAGTGGAGGCTTATGAGAGCAAACGGAATTGAAGAAAAGTATATAACAGGTAGCGCAGATGACTATGAAAAGTTCTTGGCATGGGCAAAGACCATTCCAATGGCAATAGGAAATCCAATTTATCACTGGACACATTTAGAACTTAAAAGATATTTTGGAATAGATGAGATATTGAATGAAAAGTCAGCACCTATCATTTGGGAAAAGACAAACAAAGTTCTAAAAGAGCTTGGTGCAAGAGATATAATTTTAAAGTCCAATGTGGAAGTAATTTGCACGACAGACGACCCTGTTGATACACTTGAGTATCATTTAAAACTGAAAGAAGATAAAGACTTCAATGTCAAAGTTTATCCTACTTTCAGACCTGACAAGGGTGTGAACATTGAAAGAGAAACATTCATCCCGTGGGTAAAGAAGCTTGCAGAGGTATGTGGAAAGAAGATAGAAAGCTATGATGAGTTTTTAGATGCCTTAAAGTCAAGAGCAGAATTTTTTCACTCTGTGGGGTGTCGTGCCTCTGACCATGCTATTGACGATATGGTTTTTGCCGATGCATCTTTTAATGAAGTAGCTAATATTTTCAAAAAAGCTTTAGCAGGTGAGAAACTTACAGAAATTGAAGTTGCAAAATATAAAACGTATACATTGAGACTCTTAGGAAAGGTTTATTCAAGTCTCGGCTGGGCAATGCAGCTTCATATAAATGCTCTGAGAAACAACAACACACGAATGTTCAATATTTTGGGGCCTGACACAGGATATGATTCAATAAATGATAATCAAGTAGCTATTTCACTTGTTAAATTACTTGATTCATTAGAGAAGGAGAACTCTTTGCCAAAAACAATTTTGTATTCTTTAAATCCAAAAGACAACTATGTTCTTGCAACAATCATGGGGTCTTTCCAAGATGGTAGCATTCCTGGCAAGATGCAACTTGGTGCAGCTTGGTGGTTCAATGACAGCAAAGATGGTAACCTTCAACAGATGAAAGACCTTGCGAACCTTGGGCTCTTGAGCCGATTTGTTGGAATGGTAACAGATTCTCGAAGCTTTCTGTCCTATGTAAGGCATGAATACTTTAGAAGGCTTCTTTGCAACTTGATCGGTGAGTGGGTAGAAAATGGCGAATACTCTTATGATTTGGAGATACTTGGTAGAATAGTTCAAGGCATTTGCTATTATAATGCAAAAGAGTATTTTGGGTTTTAAAAGATAGATGAGAAAGACATAGGGTGGAGTTGTATATTCCACCCTATTTTTATACTTCCATTTCCTATCACATGATTGATTGGTGAATAATACATTCAAACTTAATGTTGAATCTCACGTAAATATGTGATACACTATTTTACGTGGAGGTGAAATAGTATGCGTAAATATCAGAATATTACTTTGTCTCTTCCCAAGGAACTTATTCAAAAGGTAAAACATATTGCTGTTGAAAGGAATACATCTATTTCTGCGCTGCTTACAAGCTTGTTAGAAGAGCTTGTAAATAGGGAAGAGTCATATCAAAAAGTATATTTACAACATCTTAAACTTTTAGAAGAAGGATTTGACCTTGGAACAGGTGGAGCAATCAGTTGGAGGAGAGAAGATTTATATGAAAGAGAGTAGCTATCAATTTGTTGACACAAATATTTTGGTCTATGCTTATGATAAATCTGCAGGGGAAAAACACGTAATAGCTAAACAAATTGTGGAGAAGCTTTGGAAAGAAAGAAATGGTGCATTGAGCACTCAAGTTCTTCAAGAATTTTTTGTTGTTGTTACAAAAAAGGTTAAAAATCCTTTAAGTTTTGAAAGCGCTTTTCAAATCATATCAGACTTAGGTTTATGGAAGGTAGCCACAATTGAAGTAAAAGATATTTTGGAAGCTATCAAGCTTTCACAAAGATATAAAATATCTTTTTGGGATGCTTTGATACTTTGCAGTGCTATAAATTTGGGATGTTCAGTAGTATTGAGTGAAGATTTAAATTCTGGTCAGTATTTTGGGAAAATAAAAGTAGTAAATCCTTTTTGTTTTTAAGTACATGGTGAAAATTTGAAATAGATTACATTTCCTTGGTTGTTCTGTTCTTTATTTTTTATCTTCCCTTATGTTTTGTTGCAGCTTTTCTCTAAAGATCAAAATTATAATACGATGGGGCTTTTTTCTTTTGTTACTACATTTACTCTATATGGTTATTTCTTTTATTCAACAAACTATATATTTTAACTATTTGCAAATTTGGCCTTGATATAAACTCAAGAAAATTTAAGAACTTTTAAGCTATTTAAAGAAAAGTGTATTCTGAGCTCAAAATTTGGTTGAAAATTGGCTAAAAAAAAAAAAAAAAAACGGGATTGACAGAGTGAAAATGTATAAGATAAAATTTGCATAGAAATTCCAAGAAGAAGTTTACAGAAAAAATAGTTCAAGTACAAAACAGCCTAAATAAGAAAATAAAGAAGCAAATATATCAAAAATCAAGTGGGATGTAGAGATGAGGAAAAGATACTATTGTGTAAAGCAGCATGATATAACAGATTGTGCAGCAGCGAGCTTAGCAACAATTTGCTTGCAATATGGAAAAGAAGTATCGATAGCTAGGATAAGAGAGATGGCAGGGACAGACAGGTTTGGCACCACAGCATATGGAGTTGTAAAAGCGGCAGAAAAGCTTGGATTTGAAGCAAAAGCAGTCAGGGCAGAAGCAAAAGAAGCAATATTTGAGAAAATACCACTTCCGTGTATAGCACATGTACTGATAGATGGCAAGCTATTTCATTATGTTGTAATACATGAGATAAGAAAAGAAAGGATAGTGATAGCAGACCCGGCCAAAGGAATAGTTAAGCTAAAGCCAGAAGAGTTTTTTAAAATATGGACAGGCATTTTGATACTTCTTGTACCAAATGAGAGGTTCAAGAAAGGAAAACAAGAGGGGGTTTTGAAAAAGTTTTTTAAGTTATTGAGACCACAGAAGAATTTGATATTGAATATTTTTGCAGTGTCAGTTGTATATACCTTGCTTGGTATAGTGGCAGCGTTTTATTACAAGTTTTTGATGGATGATGTAATACCAAATCTTTTGAAGAATACACTTCACGTTATAGCAGCAGGTGCGATACTGATTACAATATTCAAGGTGATATTAGGAGCATTCAGGGTAAGGCTTTTGATACATTTAAGTCAAAGATTGGATATTAAGCTGATGCTGGGGTACTATGAACATGTGATTAAGCTTCCGATGAGTTTTTTTGGTAGCAGGAAGATAGGGGAGATAATTTCGAGGTTTATGGATGCGTCAAAGATAAGGGATGCAGTATCAGGTGCAACTTTGACGCTAATGATAGACAGCATAATGGCAGTGGTAGGCGCAATTATATTATACCTGCAAAATTCCACGCTGTTTTTTATAGCACTTGTGATGGTTTTGCTGTATGCAGCGGTGGTGTTTGGATTTAACAGGGCATTGAGGGAAGCGAACAGACAGGAGATGGAAGACAATGCAATTTTGACATCATATTTGGTAGAGTCACTGAATGGGATAGAGGTAGTAAAGGCATTTAATATAGAAGAGGATGTGAATTTTAAGACAGAGAGCAAGTTTGTAAAGTTTTTGAAAGATGTGATTAAAGTGGCAAATCTAAACAATTTGCAAAGTAATATAAGCAGTGGGATAGCAGCGGTAGGTGTTATGGTAATACTATGGGTAGGAGCACACAAGGTAATAAATGGGCAGATGAGCATAGGAGAGTTGTTTACGTTCAATGCACTGCTTGCATACTTTGTAGACCCGATAAAGAACTTGATAGGATTGCAGCCGATGTTGCAGACAGCAATAGTTGCAGCCGAGAGGCTTAGTGAAATTTTGGAACTTGAGAGTGAGTTTCAAGAAGATGAGGACAAAAAGTTATCACCTAGTTTGAAGGGTGATATAGAGATAGAGGGTTTGAACTTCAGATACGGTACAAGACAGCTTGTGCTAAGAGATATAAATCTTAAGATAAGAAGAGGAGAAAAGATAGCGATAGTAGGGGAGAGTGGTTCAGGGAAGACTACATTGGCAAAACTGCTTTTAGGATTTTATGATTATGAAAGCGGTGAGATAAGGATAAATGGATACAATTTAAAAGATATAAACAAGAGGCATTTGAGGGAAAAGATAGCATATATATCTCAAGAGATCTTTTTGTTCAGTGGTACGATATTTAAGAATTTGGTATTGGGTAACAGGAATATAAAAATGGAAGAAGTGATTGAAATAAGCAGATTAACCACACTGGATGAGTTTATATCAAAACTTCCTTTGAGATATAATACGATGATAGAAGAGAATGGAGCAAATTTGTCAGGTGGGCAGAAGCAGCTTATAGCGATAACCAGGGCACTTTTAAAGAAGCCTGAGATAATAATAATGGATGAAGCGACCAGCAACCTTGATTCTGTAACCGAGCAGGCGATAGGAAAGGTTATAGAGAAAATATGTGAGGAGATAACAACCATAATAATAGCGCACAGGCTATCCACTATTTTGAAATGCGACAGGGTTGTGGTAATGCATGAAGGCAGGATAGTAGAAGTGGGGACGCATGAGGAACTCATGGCAAAGAAAGGGTATTATTATAACCTGTGGAGAGAGCAGCTGATAGGGCTTGAGCAAAAAGGGCTATGGGATTTGGTTGGGAGTGCAGCTGGAAGATGAGAGAGGTAATATATGATTTTAGCGAACTTAGGGAAAGCAAGCTTTTGTACGAGGCAGAGATTCCAAGGTATGGACTTTTTATTACATACATTTTGTTGGCTTTAATAATAGGGCTTGTTTTGTGGAGTATTGTAGGGAAAATTGATATAAATGTGAAGGTTCAAGGAATAATAAGACCTTGGGAAGATGAAGCAAAGGTGATAAGTTATGTTGGAGGGAAGGTAAAAGAGGTTTTTGTAAAAGAAGGTG
Organism: Caldicellulosiruptor sp. F32; assembly: GCF_000404025.1. Classification (NCBI taxonomy): domain Bacteria; kingdom Bacillati; phylum Bacillota; order Caldicellulosiruptorales; family Caldicellulosiruptoraceae; genus Caldicellulosiruptor; species Caldicellulosiruptor sp. F32. The sequence goes on along the minus strand of NZ_APGP01000011.1, from coordinate 2,825 downwards.
AATATGTAAAGAAAGGTGAGGTTCTATTTAAAATTGATGATGAGGAGTATGTAAAGAAGAGGGATTTGTTAAGACAGCAATTGGGCGAAAATGAGAAAAAGATTGATGATTTGAAAGAATTGAGAAATAGCATAGAAAAAGGAGAAAGTCTCAGGAATAAAAATAATGCATACTATTTGAGGTACTTGAGCTATAGTTATGAGGTAAACGAATTAAGAAAAGCTGCAGAAGAAGCAAGAGTACAAAGAGAATACAGTATAATGGATTTTAAAAAGCAGATGGAGAGTTTGGATGAAAAGATTAAAAGTATTGATAAATTTGAAAGCATGTTAAGAGAAATAAAGGGAATTGTAAGCAAAGGCGATCAAGTTAAGATAGAAGAAAAATACGACATAGGGTATTTAGGATTTATATTGAGTGAAATAGAGGCTTACAATCAGCAGGTGAAGGCAAAATTGGATGGTAGTGATATACAGAAGAAGATTTTAGTATCGAAAATAGATTCAAAGCTTGATGAGCTGAGGCAGTCAAAAAGTGAGATGATTTTGCAGAAACAGAAAATAGAAGGGCAGCTGAAGCTGCTAAACATTTCAGGTGATGATACAAAAGGAGATATTGAGAAGTATCAGCTGGACATGCTGCAGCAGATTGATAATGAGATTAGTAATTTGAGTAATGAAATAAAGAACCTGAAAATCAACTTGGATGAAACTGAGAAGTTGATAGAAAGCTGTAGTGTAAGAGCGGAAAAAGATGGTTATGTGGAATACAGTAGCGAAATGGTCAGTGGTGTGGTAGTAAGGAGCGGAACTGAGATTGGCAGAATAGTTAACAGTCAGGCAAAAGGTTTTAAGATAATTGGATACATACCAAACACAAAAAGCAGTGGTATAGAAAAAGAGCAAAGAGTAAAGGTGAAATTGACAGGAGCAGGTGGCTTGAATGTAGTAGAAGGAAAGGTTACCAGGGTATCACGGGATATAAAGGTAGCAAGTCAAAGTGGGCAAGGATTTTATGAAGTTGAAGTAGAAGTGAAGAATGTTTCAAAAGGTATTAATTTGAGGGCAGGGCAAGCCTGTGAGATGAGCATAGTGGTTGAGCAAAAGCGAGTGATTGAATGGGTTTTAGAAAAGATGGGATTGAGGTTATGAGGTGAGGCAACAACCCTTTCATCAGCCGGCTGTGAGGGTTGGGATATATAATTAAATCAAAAAAATGAGGAGGTGTGAAAAGAATGAAAGAAAATTTGTCTTCATTAGTTGGACCAACTTTTGAAGAAATTGAGCAAATTGAGAAGTATTCTATAGCAGGAGGCTTTATATTTCTTGATGTAAATATAAATATAGATTTGAGCCAAATAATCAGCGCTATAAAAAGCAATTTACCAAAAATTACTGCAGCTTCTGCAGGAGCATCGGCAGCTGGTGCTATCAGTTATTATTATAGTTTCAAAAAAGGATGGGAACTGTAAAATGAATAGGAATAATTTAATACTTCATTATTAAATATGGAATGAAGGGGTGGCTTAAATGAGTTTTCAAATTTGTGAAGAAAGAGCAAAAGTATTGCTGGGAGAAAATTTTGAGAGTATGACTAAACAAGAGCAGGAAAATGTATGTGGTGGTATTGCATTTTTGCCAATTGTAACATGGTTTCTTGCAAGTGCGGCGGTAAGCGGTGGTTTTAGTGCTTTTATAGGATTGAGAGATGCTGTTCATTTGAAACATGGGAAAGAAGATTAACAAAAATTAATCTATCCTTCTTTCTAAATGGCATATTAAATTGAATTGAATTGTAATAAAGGAAGAGGTTGTCTTTATAAAATTATTGAATTTTTACATGAAAAAATTAGAATAAAGACAGCCTCTTCCGTGATTTTTAAAAAGGAGATATAGAGAATATGTTAACTATTATAAAAGCATTTGTTCTATTTATAGTTTTAAATATTACAACAATAGTATTTCATGAAATAGGTCATTATATAGGAGCAAAAATTTTGTGGGGAAACAAAGTTTTTGTAAACGAAATGGGAATACTTAATTTTGTAATTAAATTTAGAAATTCAAATTTGAACTCAACAAAAATAAGTATTGAAAAGAAAAAAGGTTTTTATGTGGGAGGATATTGTCAGTGTTCTTTTGCAAATATCGAAAAAGAAGAAGTTACAGATTTTTATAAAATACAAATTAAATTTATTTTACTTTTGTTAAATGGTATTATTGTCTCAATTGTTGTGGACTTTTTACTTTTGTATTTTATTTTGGGATATAGTGTTTTTAAGTCTTTATTAATAGCATTAGTTTATCCCATAGCATTAATGATAGTGGAAGTAATTGTATATATTGATAGAGGCTATAATTTTTATAATACATATCCGGATATAGTAGCTGTTTTTTATATATTAAAGAAAAATGAATTATTTCTTGAATGGGAACTTTATAGAGAAATTTTAATTACAGAGCATGAAAGGAAGTATGAAGAGGATAAAAAAGAGATAAAAAAGTATTTAATAGAAAGGATAATGTGTAAATTAAGAGAAAAACAAAAAGTTGAAAATATTAATTCACTGATTATGACAAAGATTATTGAAGAAATTTTACTTCTTTACGGGTTAGGATTATTAGAAGACTTTGTTTATAATATAAGTTTAGAAATAATTACGAATTTTATAAAGTTATCTAATAAAATGCTTACACAAAAAAAGAATCTAAAATCTTATATACAGATTTGTAATTTAATTGGAGCTTATTTGACAAGTTTAACATTACAAGGTAAGCACGATGATAATTTTGATAAATTTTAAAAAGATATATTCTGTTAAGAAA
>NZ_APGP01000010.1:0-3184 GCF_000404025.1 Caldicellulosiruptor sp. F32 | reverse complement strand
TTACCCTTTGTTACTCGAGTGGACTTTTTTTTTCCTGTACTTTCATTATTGCCAGGACTTAATCCTGCCCATGAACAAATATGTTCTGCAGTTTTAAATTTGCTCATATCTATGCCAATTTCAGCAATTATCGCAGCAGCCGCCGTCTTATCTATACCTGGTATGCTATCCAATTGCTCAATCTGCCTTTTAAATTTTTCAAGCTCAGAATTAATATTTTCTTCTATTTCACTAAGATGTTCATATGTCTCATCTAAATGCTTAAGCAGAAGCCTTAAAAATTCACCCTGATGTCTGTTCATCCTGCCATTTACCGACAGTTTTATCTCTTGCAATTTATTTCGTGCTCTCGTCTTAACATAACTTTCAACTTCTTCTGCGGTTATACTGCCGTGTTCTGCTATGTGATTTATTATTGCTCTTCCAGATACACCAAATATATCTGTGAGAAAATTTGAAAGTTTAAATCCACAGCTTTGAAGATACTTTTCAATGCGGTTTTTCTGAGATGACAGTTCTTCTATTATGCTTTTACAATATCTTGTAAGGTCTCTTAATTCTCTTATTGTTTGAGGTGGAATAAAACTCCCATTTAAAAGTCCTGCCCTCAAAAGAGTTGCGATTTATTTTGCATCTTTCATATCAGTCTTTTTGCCAGGAACATTTTTCATATGCCTTGCATTGGCAACTATAACTACCATAGTGCCCTCCAAAGCACTTTCCAAAATATTATAAACAGGTTGCCAGTAAACTCCTGTGCTCTCCATTGCAACATGACGGCAGTTTTCTGATTCAAGCCATGCTTTTAATTCTTCAAGCCCTGACAGTAAAGTGGAAAATGTTCTTATTGTTTTTTGGGGTTTATCATCATTCACAGAGCCTTTAAGCAAGCAGGCTACAACAGTTTCTTTATGAACATCCAATCCACAACAAATCTCAAGTAAATCTTGCATATTATTCTCTCCTATTCTGAATTTATTACAGGGATGATTACCTGAGAAAATATGAAGTTTAGCACCCGTGCTGTTCCTATATCAGGATAATATGGGGCGACAATTGGCTGTGCTCAAAGGTAATCAGGTTAGGTTAATGTTCGAGGTATTATATCCATCAACAATAAAATCAACCTTTGCCCTGTTAACTTTAGTTTAACAAAAATTTTATTATTTGCAACCTTTTCTTAAGTCTATTTTCATCATTGGTTGTGCTTCCCTAAGCATGAAGGGTTAATGATAAAACAAAATCAACGCAAAAGACAACAAAAATTCTACACCGAGTGTGTCAGATTTTGTAGAGGATTTTTTTATTAGAATATAACCGTATTTGTAAAATACCAAAACTCAATTTATTCTACATTCAGGTGGTAAAAATAAACTCGTTGTGGTAGATAATAAAATTATAAGGAGAATTGGTAATTAATGAAATATAGCAAATCTTCCAGTAACGATACTTCACTACGCCATAAAATTCTCGACAAGTTTCCAACCGAATATCTTGCTATGTCTTTTTCATTTTTGGTTATCTATATTTGTCCTTCCTCAAGGCCTTTTAAAAGTTCTTCCATCTATAATATAATATTATCTGTAACTTCACTCCTTTTTTTGTTTGCTTTTATAGTTATTTGTCTTTATCATCATTACTTTGTCTTTTTCTTTTTATTTCACCAATATGAGAGGGTGTTTTCTCAAATATTTTAATTTTACACTATGTCTAAAAATGTAAAATATTTAGGTGATAAAATCTTGATATGAAAAACAATAAATGAACAAATCAAACAAGTAAATTTAAGATTTCATCCAGAGGGAAAATTTATTTCTGGCGGAGTTTTAGATAAAAAAACTTACATCAACTCCAAAGTTAAAATGATGATATTGTTGAAAGAGGTGAATTATCAAAATAGTAAACACGGCTGGTCTTTGCCATCTTTCTTGGAAGATAATATTTATAATGGGCATAGACACTCCTATAGATTGTGAAAAAACGGTAAGTCGCTGGACTTTGGTAACAAAAAATTTGACATTTGAACAAATTAAAGAAAACAATTTGAAAGAAGCTTTGAAGCTATTTTCCGTAATAAATTTGAAAAAAACTGGCGGTTAAGGGGTTAGTAGCTATAACGAGATCTATAATGCTGCTAAAAATTGCAAAGATGAATGGTTAGAAGAAATTGAAATTTTAGACCCAAAGATTGCGGTCTGCGGTGGAACATTTAGCATTGTAGAGAATATCCTTGGAATTGAAAGTATTAAAATTTGCGATTTTGGAGTTTTTTGCTTTGTTTGGGAAGATCACATATTTTTAGTTTATCCAGCTTATCAGATCAGTGATAAGATTATATTTGCATATTTCAAGGAGACACATAATCCATAAAACCTATGACAATATAAGGTTTGCAAAGACTTGTATTAAGATTACGTTCGCATATTTTATGGAGCCCATAACTCTCTTTTGAAGTATAATTACCATTCAGCAAAATAATCTTTCAGGAAAATAACCACAGGGCTGCCTCGCAAAATAGAAAAGCAGCCCTATTCTTTTTGGGTTTTTACTCCCTCAGCAGCCTCTTTTGTAAAAATTGTTTTTAAGGTCAACAGTAAAATCTTGATGTCCAAAAAAACAGAGTAATTCTTTATATATATCAAATCAAGCCTGAGCTTATCTTCTGGGCTTGTTGCATACTTGCCGTAAACCTGTGCAAGTCCTGTGAGCCCTGCCTTTACATTGTGACGAAGCGAATACTCAGGATAGAGTTTTTTAAACTGCTCAACAAAGTAAGGACGTTCTGGCCTTGGCCCTATAAAGCTCATCTCACCTTTTAAAATATTTATAAGCTGTGGAAGCTCATCAAGCCGGGTTGCGCGCAAAAATCTTCCAACCCTTGTTATCCTTGGGTCGTTCTCTGTTGCCAGAACAGGTCCTGTCATCTTCTCTGCATCTTTTACCATCGTCCTGAACTTTAAAACATAAAATTCTCTTTCACCTTCTGTAACCCTTTTTTGTTTGTAAATTACTGGTCCTTCTGAATCAAGTTTTATGGCAATTGCAATTAAAATCATTATAGGAAAAGAAATAACCAGCGCGACTGAAGCAAGAAGAATATCACACACCCTCTTAATTAACTTTTGCTCAGATGTCAGCTCTGGTTGCTCGATAGAAAGTGTTGCAACATCGTCAAACTGAATTA
>NZ_APGP01000009.1:0-3099 GCF_000404025.1 Caldicellulosiruptor sp. F32 | reverse complement strand
CATATACTGATACAAAGGGTGTGAAGGAGGTCTTTTGTTTTGCTTTCAAATTCTGCATTTACAAGGGTTGTGGTCATCTTAAAGGGAATAGAAGAAAAAGATAGAGTTCCTTTTGGGTATGTCAAAGTTCAGGCAATTGTTGATACAGTGGATTTGGAAGTTGTACTCCAAGGAATTGAAGAAAATGAAGAAAAAATAGCTTTGATGGGCATTGTAAAAAGAACGGATAGGTTTTGTCCGGTATTCTTTTGTCATTTGCAAAATCTACAAAAGTCTACAATTTCACAACTGCTTTCAACCGGCAGGTTTAATATGTTTGGGTCTGGGTATCAGCTAAAGGAGATTATGGGTTTTGCTATTATAAAAGAAAGAAAAGGAAAAAGGAAACTATTGCTCATTGGAAGTATTGATGAAAAGGACCTTTATACAATGGAAAAGGATGTTCTGGAGGAGCTTGAGCAAGACAAGAAAAGGGAAGAAAAAAGAAACGTAAATAACCAAATTGACAAAACTTTTTTAGATGAAAAGTCTTTAAATGAAAACTTGGACTACAACCATCTTGTGGCTCAGGATAATTTAGACACAAAATCTAAGAAAGCTCAAGAAGATGATGAAAAAAAATTTACAGACAATAGCCTGGAGGATTCCAACTTGCAGGTAGTTGAAGTGATATCCCAAAAGGCAGAAGAAAATGGCGAAGAAACCAACGTGAATGAAATTAGTAAGTGCTCTGACGAAAAAGAAGAACTTCCTGCAATAATTGAAAAACGTACGGAGGAGATTAAAAATTTAGAAAATGAAAGGGAAGAAGAAAAAATCATCGAAAAAATAGATTCTACAGAAGATGTTCAGCCTGAGCTTGAAAAGAACTACTGCATTTTAGAATTTGGTGATAAAAGAACGTGGAAGAGAATATTTGAAGAATTAAAAGAAAAGTGCGAAAAGTTTGAGCCTTTTTCTGATGATAAAGTCAAGTGGATGAAGGTTGACAAAAAAGACATCTTTAGATTTTCAAATTTGCATCCATTTTTGTATATAATTTCTAATCCATTTGTTTTTAGACTTGTCTCAGATCAAGGGTATTTAGTAATTGGATATAAGCGGTCTAAGAAGAAAAAGGACAGAATAGAAATCTTGGTTCCTGGTGAGTATTCAGAAGATACAGAAAAAAAAGCAAAGGCTTTTGGGTTTTCAGAGTTTGTGACAAAAGATGGCAAGGTCATGGAAGGCAAGGAAGGTTACTTTAAGATGACGTTAGAGCTCATAGAAAAGGAAGAATAAAAAGGTTATGGAATATGCCTGTATATTATCAGGTGGTAGCGGACTTAGACTTTGGCCAAAGAGCAGAAAAGCTTTTCCAAAACAATTTTTAAAGTTGTTTGGCGACAAAAGTTTTTTGGAAATGACCTATGACAGAATAAAAAAGATTTTACCTCAAGATAGAATCTTCATAGTAACACATATAAACTATCGAAGCCATCTTAAGCTGTTGCTACCCCAAGTAAAAGATGAAAACTTGGTTTTTGAACCCGAACAGAAGGAGACCCTTGCGTGCATTGCTTTGGTATGCATGCACGTTTTGAAAAAAGACCCGGATAGTATATTAGGTGTGTTTCCTTCAGATCACTTTATATCTAATATTGAGAAATTTGAATCTGCAATGAAAAAAGGGTATGAACTTGCTAAAAAAGATCACATTGTATGTTTTGGTATCCTCCCTACAAGGGCTGAGACAAATTATGGGTATATAAAAAGGGGAAAAAAGATAGGAGAAGGTTTATTTTTGACAGAAAGATTTATAGAAAAGCCTGATAGCAAAAAAGCAAAGTATTTGATAAAGTCGGGATATCTTTGGAATAGCGGAATCTATATTTTCAAGGTCTCTACTTTTCTAAGAGAACTAAAAAGATACATGCCGCACTACTATGACATCTTTATGAGGATATTTTCAGCTATCTCAAATGAGAATTATATAGAAGAGTTGAAAAAAGGCTACAAGCTTCTTGAAAAAGTTTCTGTTGACAAGGCAATCATGGAAAAGACAAAAAAGCTTGTTGTGTGCATCTCTGAGTTTGAATGGGATGATGTGGGGACTTGGAGTGCATTTGAGAGGATTTTAAGGAAAGATGAAAATGGCAATGTCATAAAAACAGAGGCGATTGTCAGTGAATCAAAAAATTGCATAATATTTTCTGACAAGTTTGTAATGGCACTTGGGATAAAAGACATTATTTTAGTGTCAGTTGAGGATGCAATCTTGATTTGTCATAAGTCCAAAGAGAGAGAAATCAAGGATATAATTCAAGGAATAGCTTTGAATGAAAAATACAAAAGGTTCTTATGACAAATAGTAATCAAAAAAAGTAGAGGCGCATAAACTTAATATAGAAAGAAAAAGACTTTTTCAAAATGAGATTATATGGCTACAAAAAGCGCAGACGCCAAAAGGTAGCTTTCCTTTTGGCTTTTTTAATCTCAAGTTTAATAATTCTTGCTATTATAATTTCAAATTGGCTTGAAAACATGCTAATAGATGCATTTGAAGATAAAGCAAAACTGAAAATTGTAGAAATTACAAATATTTCGGTCTTGCAAATTCTGCAAGACCAAAAGGTTAACTACGATGACATTGTGAAGTTTGAAAAAAGCAAAGACACATCTTTTATCAAGATTGACACCATTTCCTTAAACAAGATTATATCAAATTGGGTGCTAATGATAAACAAAAGAATAAATAAGCTCACGCCTGTTGAAGTAGAGTTTAAATTAGGTTACCTTTTTAAAAACATCTTCTTTAATCAATTTGGTCCTACCTTGAAAGGAAATGTTTTGTATGTATCTGCAGTTTCATACGATTGGCAATCAGAGTTCAAGTCAGCTGGAATAAATCAGACAGTCCATAGGGTATACTTAAATTTAAATTTTGAAGGGCATATGCTATTTTTAAAAAAGAAAGGGACATTCAAAGTACCTCAGCGCGTTTTGATTGCTGAAAATGTCTATATTGGCGAAGTACCCAAAGTATATATAGGCAAATAAAAAAGTAATCAAGAGAAAAAAAGAGAAAAAACAATTTAAAAGAGAATTTTAAGGTATCTG
>NZ_APGP01000008.1:0-74325 GCF_000404025.1 Caldicellulosiruptor sp. F32 | reverse complement strand
AGAAATATCTTCAAAGATAGATATTCTCTCAACAATGAATATAAAACCATTTGCTAATATTACTTTAAATAGACAATTTTATTATAACATTTTGCTTACAATTCCTTTTGGTTTTTTATTGCCACTATTAAGAAATAAATCAATAAAAAAGGTATTATTGAAAGGTATAGCTTTTTCAATAAGTGTTGAATTACTTCAACTGCTTATTTCTTTTTTGATAAAATTCCCGTACAGAACATGTGATATAAATGATATTATTTTAAATACCTTTGGTGTTTTTATGGGCTTTGTTTTATGGAAACTGTTTACCGTTATTTTAAAAGCAATTACAAAAAAATCGAATTTGAAAAATGACAAGTTTATTAACTATATTTTGGGGCAAAAAAATATTTAGATAAAAGTGGCTGACTAAAAATATTTTGAGTGCTTATTATTAATTATGTTCAAACAAATATTATAAAGAAGGGACTACCCAACATCTTATTGGACAGTCCCTTTTTCTTTTTAATTTTAAAACTCAATTTTCAATAATAAATAAAAAACTAAGTTGCAGAATAAAGTAACTTTAAATCATTTGCAAATATTTCAACCTTAGCAAGGTCACAAATAAGAGCTTTTAAAAATGGGTATTTTTCAAACACATCTGCTTTAATTGAATAAATTCTTTTTTGTGCCTGGTTTCTTGCTTCTATAAGCCCCACATTTTTAAGATATGCAAGGTGGCGCGACACCTTTGGTTGACTTTCTTGGATTAACTTTACTAAACTACTTACATTTTGCTCACTATGGGCTAATATATTTAATATCCTAAGCCTTGTTGTGTCTGATAATGCGTAGAGTATTTCATTTAACCTTGATTTTCTCTCCCCTTCGTACAAAAGACTATGACAATTAAATTATAGCACGTTTTTGAACAAAAATAAACATACTTATATACACATATTCATATATAAATATTGACACATCTTACGAAAAAGAGTTATAATAAGAGCGAATAAAAAAGAGGGAGTGGGAGGAAATGGAACTTCCAAAAAGGGTGATAGGCGAAGCAGTATTAAAACAGGTGATTAGATATCTTTCGAATAACCCCGAAGAGAATATGGGCAAGATTTTGGACCTTACAGAAAAGATAGTAAGGCGTGAGAGGGATAAGTGGTATATACAGAGTGCAAAGAAGTATTTGCTTGATCCCAATAGTTCTTGGCATCACTATGCAATGAGAATTATAAAAGAGACAAATCCAAAGGTAAGAGAGAGAATTCTTATCAATTTCTTCTTAAATGCAGGCTTTATTGGTGTACCAAAGCAATTAGAGCTCATTAAGAAATACGATATAAACATTCCATACGCTATTTTGATTGATCCGACAGCTGCTTGCAACTTGCACTGCAAAGGCTGCTGGGCAGGAGAATATCAAAAGGCTGCTAAACTTGATTATGAAATCTTAGACAGAGTAGTAAAAGAAGCTCAAGAGATAGGAGTATACTTTATAATCTTCTCAGGTGGAGAGCCACTTCTGAGAAAAGACGATATACTCAAGCTTTGCGAAAAGTACGAAGATACAGTGTTCTTGTCATTCACAAATGCCACACTAATGGATGATGAATTCATTGAAAAGGTTGCAAAAGTAGGTAACTTAGCATTTGCGATCAGTATTGATGGCTTTGAAAAGTCAACAGATGAAAGACGCGGCCAGGGTGTATTTAAAAAGGTTGTCACAGCAATGGAAAAACTAAAAGAAGCAGGCGTTGTATTTGGATTTTCTACAACATATCATAGGTACAATGTAGAAGAGGTATCGTCTGATGAGTATATAGATTTCTTGATAGAAAAAGGTGCAAAATTTGGTTGGTACTTCACATATGTTCCTGTTGGCAAGGATGCGGATGTATCATACATGGCAACACCAGAGCAGAGAGCTTACATGTACAAGAGGATTGAAGAGATCAGGTGGTCAAAACCAATATTTGTTCTTGATTTCTGGAACGATGGAGAGCCTGCTGGTGGGTGCATTGCAGGTGGAAGAAGATACCTTCATATAAACGCAAACGGTGATGTTGAGCCTTGTGCATTTATCCATTTCTCAAATGTCAACATAAAAGAATGTTCACTGCTTGATGCGCTAAAGTCACCACTGTTTATGGCATACAGAAGGAATATTCCGTTTAATGAGAATCATTTGAGGCCTTGTCCAATGATTGACAACCCGCTCAAACTCAAAAAGATTGTTGAAGAATCAGGTGCACATCCAACCCAAATTGGTGGTGAGACAGAAACTGCTGAAGAGCTTGCAAACAAGCTACTTGAATACTCAGAGAAATGGGGCAAGGTTGCAGATAAGCTGTGGGAGCAGAGAAAACAAGGTATTCCTCAGAACAAGGTTGACTTGTCTGTGATAGAAGAGGTAAAGAACTAAAAAGTAATTCTATGTTTTAATGAAGATAATAACAAGAAAGGGCAAGCTGTGGAATAAAGTTAGCTTGCCCTTTTTGAATTATATTTTAAGCATAGCTTTTGCTACCTTCAGTAAGTCCATTTCAATAGGTATGGTTCTCAACTGTCTGTATGTCAAGAATGCACATAGCAATACCAAAAACACCAAGTCTTCAACTGGCAAGTAAACGCATTTTGCCCAAATCATCAATGACCATATTCCAGGAACAGTTCCGAGGTTGTCTTTCTTATACATCAAAAGCCCTAAAAATGATCCGAGAGAAAAAAATATTATTGGAGCTATGCCATAAAGTAGAAATAACGCTCCTAAGCTTGCAGCGATGGACTTTCCACCTTTGAAATGAAGAAAAACAGAATATGCATGACCTAATATGACCATAAAGACAACAAGATAAAGTTTCGGTCCTTTCAAAAAAAGCACGTATTTGGCTATGTAAGCCACAAAATATCCTTTTGAAATATCCAAGATAAGCGAAGGCACACCTGCTTTTACTCCTGCCATTCTAAATGCATTGGTTGCACCTGGATTTTTGTCAGGAGCATTTGTTATATCTTTATTGAAAAACTTCTTTGTGATAATATACGAAAAGGGGATACTTCCAATCAAAAATGAGATAAAAGAAAATACAATAATCATTATTTATAATCTCTGTGATGAATTGTTTGTACAAATTTTAACTCATTTTATTGAATAATTCAAACCATTAGAGAAAAATTTTCAAAAAGTGGTGATTTGGTTTATGAAAAAGATAAGGGACGGAGTGTACACCAATGAGTATGCAATTTTCTTCATGACAGAAGAGATACTAAAAGAGCTGGATGAAGGTGTTATGCAGCAAGCCAAGAATGCATCCCAGATTCCAAACGTAGAGTTTTTGGGCTATACACCTGATGTGCATATTGGCAAAGGCACATCAATTGGGACAATAATTGTATGGGATATGTCAAAGGCATGGATTTCGCCAACAATTGTAGGTGTTGACATAGGCTGTGGTATGAGACTTATACTTACAAAATCATATGCAGATGATATAGACAAAAACCTTTTAAAGAAGATGATGAATGAGATAGAAGAACTTATTCCAACAGGTGTTGGAAAGAAGAACAAAAAGATTTCTCTTTCACGCTCAAAGTATGAAGAGTATTTGCAAAACACAGAGATTGACAAGGACATATCAGATAAGATGATTTTAATTCATGAGTTTGATCTTGACACCATACCTGATGAAGCGTACGAGATTGGCAAAGAGCAGTTTGCAACACTTGGTGGCGGTAATCATTTTATTGAGTTTCAAAAGCTTCACGTAATAGATGAGGTGGTTGCGAAAGAGTGGGGGCTTTTTGAAGGTCAGCTTGTTGTGATGATCCACTCAGGTTCAAGAAGGTTTGGCGCAGTTATTGGGGATTACTATCAGAAAAAGTTCAAAGATGTGATGAAGTCAAAAGGTATCACAACTCCAGACCCTCAGCTTACCTTTTTACCAATTGACAACAAAGTTGCAAAGGATTATATTAAAGCTATGCAGTCAGCAGCAATTTATGCAAAGGTCAATCGCCATTATATGAGCAATTTCATAATATCCATTTTGGACAAACATGGGATAGAAGGCTGGGTACTATATGATATTGCACACAATATAGCGTATATGGAAAGATTTGCAAACAGAGAAAAGCTTGTAATAAGAAAGGGTGCAACAAGGGCTTTGCCACAGAATCACTATTTAATTCCAAATCCAAAGTTTTCAAAAACAGGGCATCCTGTGATTTTGCCGGGAAGCATGGGTTCAAGTTCGTATCTTATGAGAGGAATTGAAGACAATATAATTAGCTATCACACAGTCAACCATGGAGCTGGAAGAGTACTTTCTCGAAACAAGGCAAAAAAGACAATTTCGGTTGAAGAGTTTTCAAAAGCCTTAAGACAAGGCCAGGAGAATGAGATACTAATAAATACAAAGAATCTAAAGGATTTTTTAGATGAAAGTCCGCAAAGTTATAAGGACATCGATACTGTTATAAATTCGGTTATTACCTCAAGGCTTGCCGTGCCTGTTGCTAAGATGACACCACTTGGTGTTATCAAGGGGAAAGATTAAAAAAACAAAAGGGATGAGATTTTTGAAGATGAATGATGAGAGAAAGCTTTACTGGCTTTGGCTTTATACTATAAAAGGAATAGGTCCTAAAAAGTTTCGGCAAATAAAACAAGAGTTTGGGAGTTTAGAGAACGCGTATTTGAACAGGAGAGAGTTTAATTTAGATGGCTTTTCTTCATCTATCAAACAGCTAATTAGAGATTCTGATTTAAAAGAGGCAGAAAAAGTCCTTGAATTTTGTATCAAGAATAGTATAAATATAATTCTTGAAGATGATGAATTTTACCCAACAGAGTTTAAAGATTTTGACTACTCACCTGTAGTACTCTTTGCAAAGGGCAATACGAATGTGCTAAAAGCCCAATATAAGATATCCATGGTTGGGACAAGAGAGCCAACATATTATGGAAAAAGAGTTGCAAAAGATCTTGCAAGTTTGGTTGCACAGCAGAATATAGTTGTTGTAAGCGGTATGGCACGCGGAATTGATACATTCTGTCACATGGGAGCTTTAGAAAATGGCACCACAATTGCTGTTTTAGGCTGTGGTGTTGACATTGTCTATCCTAAGGAAAATTACAAGCTGTACAACCAGATTGTAGAAAAAGGATGTGTAATTTCTGAATTCTTGCCAAAGACGCTACCAGATAGGATGAATTTTCCGCAAAGAAACAGGATTGTTGCGATGCTTTCTCCCTGCTTGGTTGTGATTGAGGCAGCAGAAAAGAGTGGTACATTTTCCACTGTTGACTTTGCACTTGAGATGGGCAAAGAGGTTTTTGCTGTACCAGGTAATATCTTTTCACAAAAGAGTAGTGGTACAAACAGGCTAATAAAAGAAGGTGCAAGGATTGTATGTTCATATCAGGATTTTTTAGAGGATTTAAAGCAGATTTATAACCTTTACCCAAGACAACTTAGTATATTTGATACTGAGGAAGAACTCTCTGAGGAAGAGAATACTATTTTAAAACTCTTAGATGCTATAGGTGAGGCTCATATTGAGAATTTGATTTCTTTGACAAACTGGTCAGCAGGGAAGGTTGCAAGTGTGATAACCTCGCTTGAGATAAAAGGCAAGGTTGCAAGAGAAAGAGGAAATGTGATTGTTAAGATATAAAAAAATTCCACGATATAGGGGGTAAACACTCATTGAAAAAGCTTGTCATAGTTGAGTCACCTGCAAAGGCAAGGACAATTGCAAAGTTTCTTGGCAAAGAATTTAAGGTAGAAGCCTCAATGGGACACATAAGAGACCTGCCAAAGAGTGATTTGGGTGTTGATATAGAAAACAACTTTGCACCAAAGTATATAAACATTCGCGGAAAGGCAGATGTGATAAACAGGCTCAAAAAATCCGCACAAGAAGCAGAAAAGGTGTACTTAGCCACAGACCCTGACAGGGAAGGTGAGGCAATATCATGGCATTTGGCAACAATCTTGGGTCTTGACCAGAACGATAATGTGAGAATTACATTTAATGAAATAACAAAAAAAGCTGTGCAAGAGTCCTTGAAAAATGCAAGGCCTATTGACCAAAACCTTGTAAATGCCCAGCAAGCAAGAAGGGTGCTTGACAGGCTTGTCGGCTACAAGCTCAGTCCTTTTTTGTGGGAAAAGGTAAAAGGCGGGCTTTCTGCAGGACGTGTGCAGTCTGTTGCGACACGGCTTGTTGTTGAACGCGAAGAGGAAATAGAAAACTTCAAGCCAGAAGAGTACTGGACTTTAGAGGCGGTATTCAAAAAGGATAATCAGGAGTTTAAAGCAAAGTTTTATGGTAGCAAAAAAGGCAAGATTGAACTTAAAAATCAAAACCAGGTAGATGAAATTGTAAATCAAATTAAGGACAAAGAATTCAAAGTAACAAAGCTAAAAATTACCGAGAAAAAGAAAAACCCGCCCCCGCCTTTTATAACAAGCACTTTACAGCAGGAAGCATCAAGAAAGTTAAGATTTACACCTGCTAAAACCATGATGATTGCCCAGATGCTGTATGAAGGTGTTGAGATAAAAGGTGAGGGAAGCGTAGGTTTAATTACGTACATGAGAACAGACTCAACAAGGGTTGCTGAAGAGGCACAAGAGGCTGCAAGAAGAATAATTTTGCAGAGGTTTGGTAAAGAATATGTTCCTGAAAAACCAAGAGTGTATAAGACAAAAAAGGATGCTCAAGATGCGCATGAAGCGATAAGACCAACCTATATCGAAAAAGACCCAGAGAGCATAAAAGATTCTTTGACGCCTGACCAATACAGACTGTATAAGCTCATCTATGACAGATTTTTAGCATCACAGATGGAAAGTAGCATATACGACTCTTTGTCAGCAGAGCTGGAAGTTGAAGGTTATGTTTTTAAACTCACAGGCTCAAAGTTAAAGTTTGCAGGATTTATGGAAGTATATGTTGAAGGAAAGGATACAGACGAAGAAGAGGAAGAAAACCAGCTTCCAGAGATTTTTGAGGGCGAGATGTTAAAGCCAATCAAGCTTGAGAAAAAGCAGCACTTTACACAGCCGCCTTCGCGCTATACAGAAGCAACGCTTATAAAAGCATTGGAAGAAAAGGGAATAGGAAGACCAAGCACCTATGCTCCCACCATTCAGACAATTTTAGAGCGAGGTTATGTTGTAAAAGAGGATCGCTTTTTAAAACCAACCGAGCTTGGAAAGGTTGTTACAAATATTTTAAAAGAGTACTTCAAGGACATAATAGACATTGAGTTTACAGCAGAGCTGGAAGAAAATCTTGATAGAATAGAAGAAGGCAAAGCTGATTGGGTGGAGATTGTAAGAAAATTTTATCTGCCGCTTGAAAAAGAGCTTGAAACAGCTCGAAATACCATGCAGCAGATTAAGGTTGACGATGAGGAGACAGATGTTGTCTGTGAAAACTGCGGAAGAAAGATGGTTATAAAGAAAGGACGATATGGAAGGTTTTTAGCATGCCCAGGCTATCCGGAATGCAAAAACACAAAGCCCTATTTTGACTATTTGGATGTTTTATGCCCAAAATGTGGTAAAAAACTTATTGAAAAAAAGTCAAAAAAGGGTAAGAAGTATTTTACATGCGAAAGCTACCCTGAGTGTAACTTTATAGTATGGGAAAGGCCAGCCAAAAACTGTCCAAAATGCAATCAGCTGATGTTTGAAAAAGGCAAAAAGAGAAGCAAAAAGCTTGTATGTTCAAATGAATCATGCGGGTATGAAGAAAAGATAGTTGAAAAAGGTGAGTGAAGATAGAATGAGAATAACAGTGATTGGAGCTGGACTTGCAGGTGTTGAAGCTGCAAATGCCATCACTAAGTTTGGCATCAAAGTAAGACTGTATGAAATGAAACCGAAGAAATTTTCACCTGCACACAAACAGGAAGGATTTGCAGAGCTTGTTTGTAGCAATTCTCTAAAATCAAGACTATTGACAAACGCATCAGGGCTTTTAAAAGAGGAGATGAAACTCTTTGGTTCGATTGTGATGGAGGCAGCTTACAATACCCAAGTTGAGGCAGGCCAGGCTTTGGCAGTTGATAGGTACTTATTTTCTGAGTATATAACAAAGAAGATAAAACAAAATCCTCTAATTGAGGTTATACACGAAGAAGTAACAGAAGTCCCAAGAGACGAGGTTGTGGTTGTTAGCACAGGTCCTTTGACCACAGAAAGTCTTCTTGAGGATATATCAAAGCTTTGCAATAGCAAAAATCTCTATTTTTTTGATGCAGCAGCGCCAATTGTATTAAAAGATTCTATTGATTTTTCAAAGGCTTTTTTTGCATCACGCTATAATAAAGGTACAGATGACTATATTAACTGTCCTATGACAAAAGAAGAGTACGAAAGGTTTTACTATGAACTTGTAAATGCTGAAGTCATCGAAGTAAAAGACTTTGAAAGAGATTTGTTGTTTGAAGGCTGTATGCCAATTGAAGAAATGGCAAAAAGAGGAATTAACACAATCAGATTTGGACCGCTAAAGCCGGTTGGTATAATTGATCCAAAAACCGGTAAGATGCCGTATGCAGTTGTGCAGCTTAGAAAAGACACTCAAGATGGAAGACTTTATAACATGGTTGGGTTTCAGACAAGGCTCAAATGGGGTGAGCAAAAAAGGGTTTTCAGGCTCATTCCAGGCTTAGAAAATGCAGAGTTTGTAAGGTATGGTGTTATGCACAAAAACTCTTATATAAACTCACCACAGGTTCTGACAAAGTTTCTTTCGCTTAAGAAATATCCAAATATCTTCTTTGCAGGGCAGATAACAGGTGTGGAAGGATATTTAGAGTCTGCTGCAACTGGAATTGTGGCAGGGATAAATGCGGCAAGATATGTTCTTGGCAGAGCTCAAATTACTCTTCCTCCGAGTACCTGTATTGGTGCTCTAATTGAGTATATAACAACACCCAAAAAAGATTTTCAGCCCATGAATGCAAACTATGGTATAATATCAATTGATGAGGAGATTGCAAGAATAAAAGACAAGGAAAAAAGAAAACTTTTGATTGCTGAAAAATCGTTAAGTGTATGCAGAGAGATAGCTAATCAAATTTTTTAATAATTTGAAATTTATGGAGGTTTGCTATGTTTCATGCAACAACAATTGTGGCTGTGAAAAAAGGCGAAAAGGTTGCTATAGCTGGTGATGGTCAGGTCACATTTTCACAGAACATGATAATGAAACAGAATGCTAAAAAGGTGCGAAAGGTTTACAATGGCAAGGTTTTGGTTGGTTTTGCTGGGTCTGTTGCAGATGCTATAACCCTTTGCGAAAAGTTTGAAGAAAAGCTTGAACAAAATAGTGGCAATTTGCAAAAGAGCGTTGTTGAGCTTGCAAAAGAGTGGAGGCAGGACAAAATTCTACGACGGCTTGAGGCACTCATGATTGTTGCAAACTCTGAGCATTTGTTTGTAGTCTCTGGAAGTGGCGAGGTTGTTGAGCCTGATGACAATATTGCAGCAATTGGCTCTGGCGGGCCGTATGCACTGGCTGCAGCAAGGGCACTCGTTCAGAACACTAACCTTGAGCCAGCTGAAATTGCTAAAAAAGCTTTAGAGATTGCAGCTTCTATTTGTATATACACAAATAACAATATTACAGTTTTAGAATTGTAGGTGATAATGAGATGAATGAATTAACACCTCAAGAGATAGTAAGAGAACTTGACAAGTATATAGTTGGTCAAGAGAGGGCAAAAAGGTGTGTGGCCATTGCCCTGAGAAATAGGTACAGGCGTGCAAAGCTCCCAAAAGAGCTTCAAGATGAAATAACACCCAAGAACATTTTGATGGTGGGACCAACAGGTGTTGGTAAGACAGAGATTGCAAGACGGCTTGCAAAGCTTGTAAATGCTCCCTTTGTAAAGGTTGAGGCAACTAAATTCACCGAAGTTG
Source organism: Caldicellulosiruptor sp. F32 (assembly GCF_000404025.1). NCBI lineage: Bacteria > Bacillati > Bacillota > Caldicellulosiruptorales > Caldicellulosiruptoraceae > Caldicellulosiruptor > Caldicellulosiruptor sp. F32. Next base: position 64,390 of record NZ_APGP01000008.1, on the reverse strand, counting down.
GATATGTTGGAAGAGATGTTGATTCAATGGTTCGAGACCTTGTGGAAAATGCGATTTCTCTTGTCAAGAGCGAGTACATGGAGAAGATGAAGGAAAGAGCAAAGGCACTTGTTGAAGATAGAATTTTGGAGATATTAATCCCTGAACCTCATGCGAGAAAGGCAGGGTTTAAAAATCCTTTTGAGGCGCTTTTTGGTGCTCCATCGCAAGAACCCGAACAGACTTACCAGACAACAGATGACTATATCAGAACACAAAGAGAAATTTTAAGAGAAAAGCTTAGGTCTGGCGAGCTTGAGGACAAGGTAATAGAGGTTGAGGTAGAGGACACTGTAAAACCTCCATTTGAGATGATAATGGGCACAATCTCTGATGAGATGGGGATATCGTTTCAGGATGTGTTTGGGTCTCTGTTCCCTAAAAAGAAAAAAAAGAAGAAGATGACAATAAGAGAAGCGCGAGAGGTTTTGGAGCAAGAAGAGTACAATAAACTGATTGACATGGATGAGGTTATAAAAGAAGCAATTCATCGTGCAGAACAGCATGGAATAATATTTATTGATGAGATTGACAAGATAGCTGGTAGGGGTTCAGGTGTGGGGCCAGATGTGTCAAGAGAAGGTGTACAAAGAGACATCTTACCTATTGTTGAGGGCAGCACTGTCATGACAAAGTACGGGCCTGTCAAGACAGACCATATTTTGTTTATTGCAGCAGGAGCTTTTCATGTTGCAAAGGTCTCGGATTTAATACCAGAGTTGCAGGGAAGGTTTCCTGTTGTTGTTGAGCTACATGCTTTGACGGAAGAGGACTTTAAAAAGATTTTGACACAGCCAAAAAATGCTATTACAAAACAGTATATTGAGCTTATGAAGACAGAAGGTGTGAACATCACGTTTACTGATGATGCAATAGAGGCTATTGCAAAGGTTGCTGTGAAGATAAATGAGCAAAGTGAAAATATTGGTGCGCGAAGACTTCATACTGTTGTTGAGAAGATAATGGAGGATATATCGTTTGAGTATGCGAATGTCGAAAAGCCAATTGATGTTGTGATTGACAAAGACTATGTTTATTCTAAGGTATCAGACATGATAAAGGACAAGGACCTGAATAGATTTATTATCTAAAGTTCTTTACTTTTTAGCAACTTGTGAAGGGAGCAAAAATATTCATGCAGCAAAGTCTTCTCGAAAAGGTCAGAAAGATAAACAGGATTGTTCAAAGCAAAGAAAAAGAAATTCTGGATTTTCAAAAGCTCTGCTGTGTTTTAGGTGATGTCACAGATTCAAGTGTATTTTTCATTGACGCAAATGGTAAAGTGTTTAGCAAATATCTTATGCCATTTGTAAATGTTGATTTGAAACTTTCTGAAAATGAAAGGCTAAGTTCAGAGATTCAAAAGTTTTTGTGGTCATTTGTTGACACAAGGGTAAATTTAACACTTTCTGAAATAGCAAGGGTTGTCGAGATTGAAAGTACGAAGGTTGATATAAAAGATGTGATTTGCGCAATAATACCTATAATAGGTGGCACAAGGCGATTTGGGACAGTATTTTCTCTTAAAAGCTATGCTAATTTTACAGAAGATGATGTAATTCTTTTAGAGTATGTTGCTACTATTATTGGGTTTGACCTTTTGAACTTGACAAAAGAAGAGGATGAAGAAGAAAAGAAGAAAAGAGAAATGATAAGATCTGCAATTGACACACTTTCAATTTCAGAACTTGAAGCTCTAATTCACATATTTGAGGAGCTGAAGACAAACGAAGGGCTTTTGGTGGCAAGTAAGATAGCAGATAGGGTAGGAATTACAAGATCTGTAATTGTAAATGCCCTCAGAAAGTTTGAAAGTGCAGGACTTATCGAAACAAGGTCTTTGGGACTAAAAGGCACTTATATTAAGGTGTTAAATGACATGGTAAGAAGTGAGATTGAAAAGTATAAGGATAAACTAAAGGTAAAGTGATTTTAACAGAGGCCGTAGATTTCAAGGGGTTAAAGAGGATAGTAGGGTAGAAACCTGCTATCCTCTTGTCTTTTTTAATCTTGTTCTGACATTGTCTTAAAAAATTTTGTATGGTATTTTTATCAAAAATTTTGTAAAATAGAATAAAAGATTGTCGAGAAATAGAAGGAGAAAGAAAAAAATGATTAATATGTTTGACAAGATAGACTTTTATAAAAAAGCTTTGGATTATGCGTGGAAAAGGAACGAAGTTATCTCAAACAATATTGCCAATGCCGACACCCCCGGATATAAAGCTAAGGATTTAAATTTCAAAGCGTTTTTGCAAGCATATTTAAATGACCAAAATAACTTGGAGCTCATAACAACAGACAAAAGACATATAAAAGCAGAGCAAAGTTCTGGTACCAGTACTAAAGATAGTGCAATTGAGATTTTAGACAGTAGCTTTCAGATGAGACTTGATGAAAATACAGTCGACATTGAGCAAGAGATGGGAAAACTTTTGCAAAACTCTCTGTACTTTGACGGTGTAAGCCTTCAGCTTTCCAGAGAGATAAACAAATGGAAAACAGTTATAAAAGAAGGTAGGTGAGATTAAAAAATGGGAATGTTCGATGCTATAAATATCTCGGCCTCCGCTTTGCATGCCCAAAGAGTAAGAATGGATGTAATTGCCCAGAACATTGCAAATGCTAACACAACGCGCACGGAAGATGGCACTCCTTACAGGAGGAAGATTGTTGTGTTTGAAGAAAGAAAACAAAGTTTTGGTGATATATTGAATGAGAAATTAAATGCAAGCAGTAATACATATGCTGGTGTTAGAGTAAAAGCAATTATTGAGGATACAAGCCCGTTTAAAAAGGTCTATGATCCCACTCATCCAGATAGTGACCAAAATGGCTATGTGAACTACCCTAATGTTGACATTGTTACTGAAATGGTCAATATGATTGAGGCCTCTCGCGCATATGAAGCAAATGTCACTGCTATGAATATTACGAAATCTATGATAACAAGGATATTTGAGATAGGAAAGTAAAGGTGGAAAGACTTGGTAATTAATTAAAAGGAGGGTATTAATTAAAATGATAGGAAGTATTAATTTTGATAGTATATCAAAACTTTTTGAAAAGCAATTTTCAGATGTAGGTAAAAATGAAAAATCAAACTCTTCCACATCGTTTATAGACTTTCTTTACAAAGCGTTAGAAGGTGTTGATAATCTTCAAAAAGAAGCAGATTATCAAAATCAGCTCTTTACTCTTGGTCTTACGTCAAATCCCCAAGATGCAATTGTTGCGTCTGAAAAGGCGTCAATGGCACTGCAGCTTACTTTACAGATTCGAAACAAAATTTTAGATGCTTACAATGAAATTATGCGCATGCAGGTGTAGCTGTGTGCATATCTTTGCGGGGAGGTATTGTAGTTGCCTCAATTTTTAAATGATTTTTTAAAGAGGATAAAAGAGAGGTTAGACAAACTTTCTAAATCGCAGAAAATAATGCTTATTGTATCATCTTCTATAATCATATTATCGGTAATAATTGCTCTTTACGTTACTACACGACCTCATTATGTAGTTCTTTTTTCAGGCCTTGATCCAAAGGATGCAGCGCAGATCCAACAAACTCTTCTTGAACAAAAGATTGATTCAAAGGTGACAAATGGTGGTACAACTATTTTAGTAAAAGATACTGATATTGATAAAGCTAAAATGGTGGCAGCACTTTCTGGTTATCCTAAAAGTAGTGAGATTACATTTGAAGATGCTCTGAAGCTTTCAAGCTCAATGACAGCGACAGAGTCGGACAAGAGGAGAACGTTTATAAAACTAAAAGAGAGCGAAATTCAAAGGGCTTTAAAGGAGATGACTGATTACATAGACGATGCAGTTGTGAACTTGAGTGTGCCTGAAGACTATACATTTGCCTTAAAGGATGAGACTACAAAACCCACTGCAAGTGTGAAACTCACACTCAAAAAAAGTTTGTCAAGCGACCAGATAGAAGGCATTCAAAGATTTGTTGCTGCCTCGGTAGAAGGACTTTTACCTGAGAATGTGGTAATAATTGATAATAAAGGAAATTACCTTTCTGATAACTCATTTGATAGCAGCGAAGGAATTTCAAGCAAACAGCTCCAGATAAAGATTGCAACCAAGAATGAAATAGAAAGAAAGGTAAAAGAACTTCTTGGAAACTATGTAAGCTCACCTGAGGATGTAAAGGTTTCCGTAAATTTAGATATGAATTTTGATATGCAAAAGGTAAGCGAAACAAAGTATAGCCCTGTTTTAGAGGACGGTGGGATAGTTGTCTCAAGAAAGACAACTAAGGAAGAGGCACAAAGTACAAATGCAGGGGCAAATGGTATACCAGGTACTGATACAAACCCCACTCAAAATAATCCCCAATACCCACTTAGCAGTCAAGGTGAGCAATCTTCATATTCAAAGACTGATGAGACAGTAAATTACCAAAATAATGAAAAAAAGATTGAGACAATTAAAGCACCTGGTACAATCAACTATGACAAGTCATCAATTGCAGTTGTGCTCTATAGATATGTTACTTACAGACAGAAAGACTATGAAAAGTCTAATCAGGCGAAAACAATGAGCTGGGATGAGTTTAAGCTTCAAAACCAGAACAACAAAAGGTCATTTTTAACAGACCAAAAAGAGGTTGAGAATATTGTAAACCTTGTAAAAAGCGCAACAGGGATTCAAAATGTCACAGTTGAAGGATATGAAATTCCAACATTTGTTGACAAACCACAAAGACAGATTCCACTTGATTATATCTATGTTGCGTTTGCATTTTTACTTTTGATGGCGTTTGCTATTAGTCTTTTGATAAAATCTCTCAAGGTCAAACCTGCAAAACAGGTTGAACTTGCAGGGGTGGGTGAAGTAAGTATACCTTCAGAGCAAGAGAAGGTTGAAGAGGTTTTACAAGAGGTACAGAAGAAGAAAGAAGAGCAGCCAATTGAAGAGATAAATATAGAGGAATTTGGTGTAAGCCAGTATGAAAAGCAGATAGATAAGCTTCTTCGCGAAAAGCCGGAGGTTGTTGCTCAGCTTCTAAGAAACTGGCTTAATGAAGATTGGGAGTGATATAAAAGATGCCAAGAGCGGGGGAGATTTCCGGCAAGCAAAAAGCTGCAATGCTTTTGATAGCATTGGGGCCTGAACGATCTGCTCGAATCTTTAAACATTTAAAAGAAGAGGAAATAGAAGAGCTCACCTTAGAGATAGCAAATATAAGGACTGTTTCGCCTGAACAAAAACAGGCTATATTAGAAGAGTTTTATAACCTCTGCCTTGCCCAAGAGTATATTGCAGAAGGCGGTATTGACTATGCAAAAGAGGTCTTAGAAAAGGCGCTTGGCCCTGAAAAGGCAAGAGAGGTTATTGAGAAGTTGACCGTGTCTTTGCAGGTCAGACCTTTTGATTTTATTCGCAAGGCTGATGCTTCCCAGATTCTCAACTTTATCCAAAATGAGCATCCGCAGACAATTGCACTTGTTATATCTTATTTAAAACCACAGCAGGCAGCACAAGTTTTAGCATCGCTTCCACAAGAGAAGCAAGCTGAAGTTGCAAGGCGAATTGCACTTATGGACAGGACCTCTCCAGATGTCATTCGTGAGGTTGAAAAGGTGCTTGAGAAAAAGCTGTCTTCTGTTGTGATGCAGGACTATACTGTTGTTGGCGGTATTCAAGCAATTGTTGATATTTTGAATTCAGTTGACAGAGGTACAGAAAAAAGGATATTAGAAGCTTTAGAGCTCGAGGATGTTGAACTTGTTGAAGAGATTAGAAAACGCATGTTTGTATTTGAAGACATTGTCAAGCTTGACAACAGGTCCATTCAAAGAGTTCTGCGTGAGGTTGAGAACAATACACTTGCAATTGCTCTCAAAGGCACAACTGAAGAGGTCAGACGTGTCATATTTAGCAATATGTCAAAGCGTATGGCTGAGATGATTCAAGAAGATATGGAATACATGGGTCCTGTTAGAATACGCGATGTTGAAGAGGCGCAGCAAAAGATTGTCAATATAATAAGAAAGCTTGAAGATGCTGGCGAGATTGTTATATCTCGTGGCGGGGGAGATGAGATAATTGTCTAATGTGATTAGAAGTAATCAAGTGCTAATCCAAAATCCTGTTGAGACAAACTACAAGGTAATTTTAGAAAAGCTTATAAAGGCGAAAGCAGAGATTGAACACTATGAACAAAAATTAAAGGAACAGCAAGAGGAATTCAAACGGCAGCAAGAGCAGAATGAAGCGTTTAGAAAAGAAGCAGAAGAAGTCTTAGAAAAGGCAAAAGAAGAAGCAAAGAGGATTATAAAAGAAGCAGAGACTCAGGCAGAACAAATTAAAAAAGAGGCTTTTGAAAAAGGGTTTAATGATGGTTTGAGCCAGGGATTGGCAGCAGCTGAGGCAGAATATCAAAAAAGACTGCAAGAGATAGAAATACTGAAAATGCAGGTTTTGGCCGAGCGTGAAAGAATACTAAAAGATGCTCAAAATGAATTAATGATTCTTGTACCAAGAATTGTAGAAAAGGTTGTGGAAAAGGAAGCACGGGATAGGGAATTTTTGAAAAATTTTATCAAAAATGCCATTTCTCAGCTTTCAATAAAAAATGGTTTAGTTATAAGGACAAGTGAAGAAGATTTTGAGTATGTGAAGCAAAACTTAGATGAGATTTTAAGGGGAGTTGAAGGTGTTGACAAAGTAGAAGTAAAAGTTGACAAGGCACTTTCATTTGGTGACATTGTGATCGAAACACCTTATGGATTTGTCGAGACAGGGATAAAAACAAGGCTTGAAAAGCTTCAAGAGATAGTCTTTTCAATAATAGGTGATTGATATGTTTGAAAGATTGAAAACAAAAATAGAGAGTACGAATTTTTACCAGTTTACTGGTTTTGTAAATCAGGTTATAGGGCTGACAATCGAGTCTATAGGTCCTGCTGTCAGTATTGGCACGCTTTGCAAAATAAAAACAGCAAAGTCAGAGACATTGGCAGAGGTTGTAGGGTTTAAAGATAACAAGGTGCTTTTGATGCCGTATTCTGACCTTGTAGGTATCTTTCCAGGTTGCAAAGTCATTGCACAAGACAGTATTTTTGAGGTCAAAGTAGGAGAGGAGCTTTTGGGCAGAATTTTAGATGGGCTTGGACAGCCAATTGACGGCAAAGGTGAAATAAAATCTAAAATAAAATATCCTGTTGAAAACAGAGCGCCAAACCCTCTTGAAAGGCCGAGGATAGATTCAGTAATGCCACTTGGGATAAAGGCGATAGACGCTCTGATCACAATTGGCAAAGGCCAAAGAGTGGGAATATTTGCAGGAAGTGGCGTTGGCAAAAGTACACTTCTTGGCATGATAGCAAGAAATGCAAAGGCTGACGTGAATGTTTTGGCTCTAATTGGTGAGAGAGGGAGAGAGCTTAAAGAGTTTTTGGAAAAGGATTTAAAAGAAGAGGGGTTAAAGAGATCTGTTGTGATTGTTGCAACTTCTGATGAGTCAGCACTAAAGAGGGTTAAGGCTGCTTATGTTGCAATGGCAATTGCCGAGTACTTTCGCGACCAGGGCATGGATGTTCTGTTTATGATGGACTCACTTACACGATTTGCGATGGCACAAAGGGAGATTGGTCTTGCTATCGGTGAGCCACCTGTTTCAAGAGGCTATACTCCCTCTGTCTTTAGTATAATGCCAAAACTTTTAGAACGAGCAGGTAAGAATCAAAAAGGGTCTATTACAGCTCTTTATACAGTACTTGTTGACGGAGATGATTTTAATGAGCCAATTACTGATACAGCAAGGGGTATTTTGGACGGGCATATAGTTTTGTCGAGGTCGATTGCGAACAAAAATCACTATCCTGCAATAGATGTACTTGCAAGTATCAGCAGGGTAATGAATGACATAGTAAGCCCTGAGCACAAAGAGGTGGCAAATGAGACAAAGCGGATTTTGGCAACTTATAAAGAAGCTGAGGATTTGATTACAATTGGTGCTTACACAAAAGGTACAAATAGCGAGATAGACAGGGCGATTGATCTCATGCCGCGGATAAATGAATTTTTAAGACAAGATGTTGAGGAGAGTTTCGAATTTGAACAGGAACTTGAGATGTTAAAAAGTATTATTTCTTAAAATGTAGATTTCTAAAAAAGGACTGGGGCTAAAAATGAAAAAATTCAGGTTTGAGCAGATTTTAAAGATTAAACAGCAGTTAGAGGAGATAAAGAAGAGCGAACTTGCGCACCAGAATGAGATTTTAAAAGGGTATATAGAAAAAAAGCTTGAGTTTGAGGAGAGGTTAAATGAGGCAAAGGAAGAGCTAAAAGGCCTTTACATGGGTGTTTTTTTCCCAAACGAGGTGAGATCCTACTCTCAGTTCATGGGAAATCTAAAGAAGAGGATAGATATTCAAAATCAGCTTATATATTATCAGCAAGCGAAGGTTGAAGAGAAGAAGAGGGAACTTATACATAGCATGATAGAAAAGAAAAAGTATGAGAAGCTAAAAGAAAAGCATCTTATAAATCTTGTCAATGAGCTGAAACAGCTTGAAAACAAGGAACTGGATGGAATTATTTCATACAAAATCTACAAGAGCTTGGGTGATAATAGTGGCAGATAAAGTAAATGTTCAAGAGGTAAAGGCTGAAAAAAAGCAAGAAATTAAAAAAAAGAAAAGAGGAAAACGTTTTTTAATAATTATATTAGTTTTGTTGCTATTAGGTGGAGCTTCTTTTGCAACTGTGTACTTTAACCTATTTGGGGCAAAGACAGCTATTGATACTTTGCTCAAAAAAACACCTTTTGGTAAAAAAGCTGACCAAGCCCAAACAGTAGATTTAGAAAAAATCTACGAACAGCAGATAGCTGGGCTTGAAAAACAGAACAAGGATTTACAGAACAAGCTAAACCAGCTTCAAAAAGAGAATTCGAATTTGCAAAAGCAGATACAGGACCTAACAACAAGGCTAAATGACATGGTGGCAAAACAAACAGATACTTCAAATAAGGCCAAAGATTTTTCAAGTTATCTGCAAAACATGGACTCAAGAAAGGCTGCAAAAATATTGGAAAATCTTTTAGACACCAATGTTGAGGTAGCAGCCTTGGTTTTACAAAATATTCCTTCGGAAACTGCCTCTGAGATACTATCAAATATTCCGTCTGAAAAGACGATAAAATTATTAGGGATTTCAAATTCCTCAAGCTCTTCAGCAACTCAAGATATTTCGAGCCTTGTTGATATTTACAAGAACATTGATTCAAAGATTGCAGCCTCTATTTTTGAAAATATGATGAACGACAAGGCAAAATACCGGCTTGTATTGAATATTCTAAAACGCCTTGACACAAAAACCTCTTCACAGATAATTAGTAATATGAAGCCGGAAAATGCTGCAAAGGTGACAGCCGACCTTTCAGCATTGAAATAAAAATCTAAAATTAGTTTTTATCGAACGAAAGGGGGGAGAAGAAAGGTTGGATACGGCTTTGATGAAGCTAAATAATCTGTTTTTTGAAGCTCCAAGTAACAAGGTTGCAAAAACTGAACAAAGTTTACAAAACAATAGCTCATTGTCTTTTAGAAAAATTTTCAATAGTGTAACAAAAAAGACTGATAAGGTAAAAGACGATAATCAAAAAACTGAAGAAAACAGTGACGGTGAGAAATTTGTTGCGATGTCAAATTTTAGGTTGCCCAGAGTAATAGTTCATGGTGATAAGAAAAGTGAAAACGTTCAAAACCAAGATGGATTTGAAACTTTGCAAGATGCTCAAAAAATAGACTCAGAAGGAGATGGGCAGCTTTCTAGTATAATACTCAATCTAATCTTGGGCTTATTACAAAATATACCAGACCAACAAAGTAAGTTGTTGCAAGAGACTATAGGTAGCATCAATCACAAGGATTTACCCTCTGTTGAAGACATAAAAAAGGCTTTAAATCTTTTAGAAGCTTTAAATTCAGAAGTGGTAGGTCAGGATAAAGTTTTAAATGAGCTTTTTAATCTTACTAATCGAATAAGTAAGGATAATAATAATCCTGAAAATGTTGCTATTGAAGATCTTTTTGCACATTTGATTTTTCAAAGCAATAATACTCTAACTTTGTCACTTGAAGGTGCTGACAATCTGGGTGACAAAGTTGGAGCGAAGAATGGTGTTTTTGAGACTTTGAAAAGCATCTTTCAGAAAATTGATGAAAAAACAAATACTTTTGACCATTTTGTCGTGGCAAGTGGGAATTCAGCCTCTGACTTTATTAAAGATGTAATACAGTTTCTTTCTAAAGGTATCAAAAGTTCTAAGCAGTTTATAAACGCAACTGAAGATTCAGTTAATCTAAAGGATGTACTTTTAAAATCTGAAGAAGTGCTTAAAAATCTTGTATCTAAAGGTGCAGACAATAGTGAAAGCCTGCAGAGGATATTGTTAAATAATATCTACACAGACTCAGACATCCAAAGCAACGGAAAAGTTGGGCTGCAGATAGACAACAAACTTGAAAATAAAGACCGAGGCCAAGATGTTAACCAGTTATTTTACAGAGCTTCTTTCCAGCATAACAATAATGTCATTTCTACTATAGATGTAAGGAACAATAACAATGCTGTAAAGGCTTTGAAGTTTTCCATAATTGAGCAGATGGCTGAAAAGATTTCGTTTATCCACAAGCAAAACCTGACAACTTTGACAGTAGCTATAAAGCCAGAGTGGCTTGGCAATGTTGTAATTGAGTTAAATAAGGATTTGCATGGTAATATTACAGGAAATATTTTTGTAAGCTCACCACATGTTAAAGAGATTGTGGAGAGTTCACTTGGGAATCTTCTTACAATCTTAAAAGACCAGGGAATAAATATTTCGCAGCTGAATGTAAGCCTTGGCAACAGTAGTGGCAATCAACAATTCCAAAATCAGCAAAGATTTTCGCAAAAACAGTATTCGTTTGTTCACACAGATGATGCTGTAGATACTATAGAAAGTTTGGTATATGAGATTAGTGAAAATGTGTTAAACTTAAGAGCATGAGGTGAAAATAAGTATGGCAGATACAAGTATTAATAATTTAACAGGGGTTTTGTCACAAAGCTCAAGAATATCTTCTTCTCAGTCTTCATCAAACAATACACTTGGCAAACAGGAGTTTTTAAACCTTTTGGTGACACAGCTAAGATACCAAGACCCGTTAAAACCAATGGAAGATAAAGAATTTGTTGCCCAGCTTGCCCAGTTTTCTGCACTTGAACAGATGCAAAATCTAAATGAGTCGTTTGAACTTATAAAAGCTCAGAATATGATAGGAAGGTATGTTGTTGCTACAAACCCCTCTGATACTTCAAAAGCAGTAGAAGGAAGGGTTGACAGTATCAGAGTAGATGGGAGCAAGATATATCTTAAAGTAAATGGAGTTGAGGTAACTACAGAAAATATCAAGCAGATTTATCACACATATGCTGAAGAGGTTTTGTCAGATATAATGACCAAGGTTCCAACAAAAGATGATCTTCTGAACATCTTAAACTCCTTACAAAAAGGAGAAGGCTCAAAATGACAATAAATAGGATTGGGAATATAAATTCCAATGGATTAAACAATACAAAGATTGAAAGAAAAGAAAATGCTCAAGGTTTCACTGACTTGCTTTCTCAAAGTCTTAAAATCTCCAAGCATGCAAACGAGAGACTTCAAACGCAGAATATCAATATTGATTCAAGTACTTTAACAAAGCTTGAGGAAGCTATTAAAAAGGCTGAACAAAAAGGGCTAAAGAACGATGTATTAGTTCTAAATGGTGATGTTGCATACATTGTGAATATTAAAAACAGAGTAGTTGTAACTGTAAAAGATGTAAATAGCCTAAAAGATAATATCTTTACAAACATAGATGGGGTTTTGATGATATAAACAAAGGTGCAAGGGGGATGGACCCACAAGATGGGAGGTCCCCCGAAAGAAGACCTTTCTGACTGACAGAGGAAAGGTCAGAAGTATAAAAGATTTTAATTTCAAGACAAAAGGGGGAATTTTACTAAGATGATGAGGTCGATGTTTTCGTCAATATCTTCTCTTCGTGCGCACCAGACTAGAATGGATGTTATTGGTGATAATATTGCCAATGTCAATACAGTAGGTTTTAAATCAAGCAGGGTGACATTTGCATCTGTTTTTGCATCTGTCATAAAAGCGGCTTCTGCACCTGATACAACCTCTGGGAGGGGCGGTTCAAACCCTATGCAAATAGGGCTTGGTGTTTCTGTTGCCTCTGTTGATATGAATATGACAAGAGGAAGCCTACAGAGAACAGATAATCCGACAGATTTGGCAATCGAAGGAGATGGATTTTTTGTGGTTGGTGGTGATGGGAGGGCACCACGTTTTACAAGAGCAGGAAACTTTAGTTTGGATAAAATGGGGAATTTAGTTACAGCAAATGGGCTGAATGTACTTGGGTGGATGTATGACCCTGTTAATAATCAGATTGATACAACAAAAAGTCCTTCAAAGATAAACATATTAGCTTATCCTACTTTGCCCCCAAAAGCAACTGACAAGATTAGTTTTGATGGTAATTTGAGTGCTGACACAAAAGCCTATAATGGGACAATTGATAAATATGAAGACTTGCTCAATGTTCCAGCCGAGAGTAAATATTCGATGAGCTTTAAAGTTTATGATTCTCAAGGGAAAGAGCATACTCTTCAACTGACATTTGTCAAAAAGGATAACAATCAATGGGAATGGTTTGTTGATGCACCACGTGAAAAGAAGAATATTGGCACTGCCCAAGCCCCCCAAGAGGTATATGTTTACGTTGACGATATGATAGATGCAAACAACAATTATGATGCCTTTATAGCAAGAGGGACTATAACATTTGGTCAAGCAGGAAAGGTATTTGACGATGAGAATACTCCTAATGTTGAGGGAATACAAATTACAGGCGGGAGAGTATACGATAGTGCAAATGGAACATTTACAATTAACTTTGTTGGAAATGCAGTTAACCCGATTACATTCAAAGTGAATAGCTCACAATTTGATGTAAATGATAATACAAACATAGCATTCTTCTTAAAAAATCTCACACAATTTGGTAATATGGACAGTTCAATCAGAGTTGCTCAGATGACAGGATATTCGGCAGGAAGCTTGCAAGGTTTTAATATTGATGCAACAGGCAAGATAACAGGAATTTATTCAAACGGTTTAAATCAGCTAATTGGTCAAATTGCAATTGCCACGTTTGCAAATCCTGCAGGGCTTCAGAGGATAGGTGATAATCTTTATATAAACACTGTAAACTCAGGGGACCCTGAGATAGGGACGCCTGGTTCAGGTTCACGTGGAACAATTTCACAGGGTACCTTAGAGATGTCAAATGTTGATTTGGCAAAAGAGTTTACTGACATGATTGTCACACAAAGAGGCTATCAGGCAAATGCGAGAGTAATCACTGCTTCTGATGAGCTGTTGCAGGATTTGGTCAATATTAAGAGGTAAAAGAATAGGTAACCAGTAAGGGAAGGAGAAAAGGTAAGCAACCAAAAAAACCTTCTTCTCCTTCCCTTTCAAAGAAGAATATGTATCTTTTTCATTTCAATATCTTCAAGAGGTTGATTATATATGATAAAATTGAGAAGGATAAACAACAAAGAGTTTGTGGTAAATGCCGATTTTATAGAGTTTGTGGAATCTACACCGGACACTGTTATAACTCTCACTAATGGAGTGAAGCTTGTTGTGAAAGAGTCTGTAGATGAGGTAATTGAAAAGGTTATTGAATATAAAAAGAAGATTTTTGAGGGCGTTATATTCAATATACAACCTATGCAAAAGGAGTATGAAGAATGAAAGGCGAAAAGTTAAACTCTATAATTCTAATCTTGCTTGTTGTTCTACTTCTCATGATGATTGGAATGGGTATTGGTTTTTTGAGTGTTATGAAAAACTTATCACCAACATCAACCACAGGAAAGGCTGCAGCTACAGTTGAGAAGAAACCTGAGAAAACGTATACATATGATGTCAATGATGGAAAGGCAATAATGAGCAATCTCCAAGACACTCAAAACAATGCAGGAAGAATAATTAGAGTCACTGTTCAGATTGAGGTTACCGACAAAAAGCTTTCTGAAGAGATGAAGAATAAAAACATTGTTATTGCAGACATAATTGACAGTGTTTTAAGGAGTAAGACAGCTGATGAGCTATTAAAACCTGAGGGAAAAGATAAGGTCAGGAAAGAGATAAAGGATAGGTTAAATGAGATATTTGATAACAAAGTATATAATGTTAACTTCGGTGAGTTTATTATCCAGTAAGAAAAAGGTGGTGTAGTTACTCAAAATGGGTGATATACTTTCACAAAGTGAAATAGATGAACTTTTGCGTTCACTTACCACTGGTGAGCTTTCGCTTGAAGAGATACAAAAACCAAAACAAGAGAGAAATATCAGGGTATACGATTTTAAAAGACCCAGCAAGTTTGCAAAAGACCATTTGCGAACACTTCAGATAATCTTTGAGAATTATTCAAGAATAGTCACCACCTTTTTATCTGGATACTTAAGAACAGTTGTCCAGATGGATGTAATTTCTGTTGAGCAGCTGACTTATTACGAGTTTAGCAATTCGCTTTCCAACCCGGTTGTGATGGGGATTGTCAACTTTGCACCACTTAAAGGTAGCATTGTATTTGAAATGTCTCCAGAAATAGCATTTGCAATGATAGATAGAGTGCTTGGCGGATTTGGAAAAGGTATTGACAAGATAAGAACGTTTACAGAGATTGAACTTGCTCTGATTGAAAGACTTTTGCAGCAGCTTATAAACTATTTCCAGGAAGCATGGGAGAATATCGTAGATTTGCACCCAAGACTTGAAAAAATTGAAACAAATCCTCAGTTTACACAAATTGTCTCACCAAATGAAACTGTTGCGCTTGTGACAATTGATATGAAGGTTGGAGAGGTAGAGGGAATGGTGAATATCTGTCTTCCACACATGGTGATAGAGCCTATTATGCCAAGGCTAAGCACAAAATACTGGTTTTCAACATCTGCAAAGGAGACATCAGAAGAGACAAAAGAGTACTTGCAAAGAAAGATTGAAAAAACAAAGGTTACAATCAGAGCAATTTTGGGAAGGACAAAGATTACAGTGAGAGAATTTTTAGAGCTTCAAATAGGTGATGTAATTAGGCTCGATAGAAGAAAAAATCAGGAGATTGAGGTATTTGTTGGAGATAAATTAAAATTCTATGGTGTGCCTGGTCGCAAAGAAGGAAGAGTTGCAATCAAAGTCACAAGGGTAGAAAAGGAGGATGAAAGCAGATGAGCGATTTGCTATCGCAAGATGAAATAGACGCTCTTTTGCGGGGAATGAGCGAATCATCATTGCATGAGGCTATTTCTGACCAGGACAAAGATGTGCTGGGTGAGATAGGAAACATTTCAATGGGCACGGCTGCTACTACTTTGAGTATTCTTTTAAATCAAAAGGTGAGTATAACAACACCTATAGTTAGTGTTTTGAAATGGGATGAGCTTCCTAAAGAATTTCCTGTACCGTATGTTGCTATAAAGGTTGTGTACAAAGAAGGACTTGATGGGGTTAACCTGCTTGTTTTAAAGAAGGAAGATGTTGAGATAATAGCTGACCTTATGATGGGAGGCAGTGGGAGTATTGAATTTTCAGAGGAGCTTTCTGAGCTTCAACTTTCTGCAATACAAGAAGCAATGAACCAGATGGTAGGTTCTGCCTCAACATCGCTTTCCTCCATGTTGAATCTAAAGATTGATATAAGTCCACCAGAGGCGTTTGTAATAGACTTTGCAAAGAACGCTGAGGAGATGATTCCTGAGCTAAAAAGTGCTGATGAAATAGTCAAAGTTGCATTTAGAATGACAATTGGAGATTTGATTGACAGTCAGATAATGCAGTTAATTCCTGTTGACTTTGCAAAGCAGCTTGTAAATGCAATGTTAAATAGCACACTTAGCACATCTTCTGTGCAGGAGAAGAGTGAACCAAAAACATCTACGCAAGAATCTACAAAGACCATTGAGAAAACTGTAAAAAGTGAGCAGTCTAAAAAACAGCAAACAGGGGCTTCTTTACAAAGTTTTCAGCCCAAAAAAGAGGAGAAAAGCGAAAGAGTATACAATGTGTCACCTGTTCAATTTGAGAGCTTTGATGAAGAAGAGGAGAGAAGATACCCAGAGAATATTGAACTAATTTTAGATGTTCCGCTTGAGATTACTGTGGAGCTTGGTAGAACACAAAAGCTTGTAAGGGAGATTTTGGAGTTTTCAACAGGGTCCATTATTGAGCTTGATAAACTTGCTGGCGAGCCAGTTGATATTCTTGTAAATGGTAAGGTGATTGCTAAAGGTGAAGTTGTTGTCATTGATGAGAGTTTTGGTGTTCGCATAACTGATATTGTCAACCCGTCAAATAGATTATAAAATATAAGTAAGCCTTTTTTTCAAAAACCAAACTTTACATTAAAGAACATTAGAAAAGGAGAGAGATTCATGTCGAAAAGGATTTTGATAGTTGATGATGCAGCATTTATGAGAATGATGCTCAAAGACATTATAACAAAGAATGGATATGAAGTAGCAGGCGAAGCTGAGAACGGACTTAAGGCTGTTGAATTGTACAAAGAACTTAAACCAGATTTAGTGATGATGGATATTACAATGCCAGAAATGGACGGGATACAAGCAGTAAGGGAGATAAAAAAGATTGACCCACAGGCAAAGATTATAATGTGCTCTGCTATGGGTCAGCAAGCAATGGTTATAGAATCTATTCAAGCGGGTGCGCGTGACTTTATTGTAAAACCCTTCCAGGCAGAAAGAATTGTTGAGGCTATCAAGAAGGTGCTAGGCTAATGTACCGGTTTTTTACTTTAAGGTATTGAAGGAGAAAAATTAGTAATGGAACTGGTTTTGAGAATAATTGTTTCTTTGTTTGCAATTAGTGTATTGATATATCTTACTTACTTTGTTCTGAAGATTTTTAGCAAAAAGACACTATTTAAGAAAGGGGAGTTTATAAGAATAGTTGATGTACTTCCCCTTTCTTCTGATAGTATGCTTATATTAATAAAAGTTGGGCAAAAGTACATACTTCTTGGTAAGACCCAAAAGAGCATCACATTTTTGAAAGAGTTAGAAAAGTCAGAATTTCCCGAGGCAGAAGAAATTTCTGAGGAAGCAAGTTTTAAAAAAGTCTTTAATTCGAAATTTGAGTCTTCGTTTGGACTAAAAGACAAAGTTTTAAGTCTTTACAATGTAATAAAAGACAAGGGCGATGAAGATAAAAGATGAAAAAGAGGTTTCTTTATATTTTATCGACAGGTTTGATTATTTTGATAATAACTTTTTTCAAAAAAGAGATAGCACTTGCCTCAGCAAGTTTTAGTCTCAATTTAGGCGATATGAACAATCCAAGAGATGTGTCTTCAGCCATACAACTTATAATATTCCTCACAATACTCTCTTTAGCACCTTCAATTCTCATTATGATGACGTCGTTTACCAGGATATTGATTGTGCTGGGGTTTGTAAGAAATGCGTTAGGGACTCAGCAAATGCCTCCAAACCAGATTTTAATTGGTCTTGCACTATTTTTGACATTCTTTATAATGGCACCTGTAGGAGAGAGGATTTATACACAGAGTTATCTGCCATACATAAAAGGTCAGATTACGTCCCAAGAAGCGCTAAAAAGAGCAGAGGCACCAATTAAAGAGTTCATGCTCAAAAATACGCGAAAAAAAGATTTAGATCTTTTTATAAAGCTCAGCAATACAAATCCAACTACAAACGTTAGGAATTTACCTTTAAGAGTTGTAATTCCGGCCTTTATTATAAGTGAGCTCAAAAGTGCATTTGAAATGGGGTTTATAATTTATGTGCCATTTTTGATTATTGACATGGTTGTTGCAAGTATTTTGATGTCTATGGGAATGCTCATGATTCCTCCTGTTATGATTTCTCTGCCGTTCAAGATTTTGCTTTTTATACTCGTTGATGGTTGGGGACTTGTTGTTGAGTCACTTATTAAAAGTTTCAAATAAGAAAAAAGGTGTTGAAAACTGCCATGGATATAGCGGTTGCTTTGGAGATTGCAAGGCAGGCTATTTTGACGGCATTTTACATTGCGGGACCAATTTTGATTGTGTCTATGATTGTTGGAATTGTTATATCAATTCTGCAGGCAACAACACAGATTAATGAGCAGACTCTTACTTTTGTTCCAAAACTTATTGCAATTGCTGTTTCGCTTTTAATATTCGGTCACTGGATGCTTACAAAGGCAGTAGAGTTCACAAAATATCTTTTGACCAATATAAACCAGTTTGTAAAGTAAAAGGGAAGAAAAATGGAAGGAATTTTTGGCTATTTTTTAAATGGTTCATACATATTTTTTTTAGTATTAGCAAGGATGAGTGGAATTTTCATTGCATCGCCTATATTTGGTAGGAGAAACATTCCTGCATATTTTAAGATAGGTTTAGCATTTTTCTTAAGCATTATTGTAGTGCTTCTGTACCATTTTGAATATACTGTACCCCAAAACCTTTTAGAATTTATTTTTGTGGTAACAAAGGAGTTTATTGTAGGGATTATAATAGGTTTTATATCGTATATGATATTTTCTACAATCCTTCTTGCAGGTCAGATTATTGACAATGCAATAGGTTTTGGTATAGCAAATGTAATTGATCCAATGAGTGAGATTCAGGTGCCTCTTTTAGGGAATTTTCTGTATTTGTACATGCTTGTGATATTCTTTGCAACAGATGCTCACCACACGTTGATAAGGGCAGTTGTATATAGTTATAAAGTAGTGCCATTAGGATATTCAAATATTTTACCTAAACTATCACAAAAGTTTATAACATTTTTCATAGAGCTTTTTGTAATTGGGATAGAGATAAGCTTGCCAATTTTGATGAGTATGCTAATAGTTGACATAATACTTGGAATATTGTCGAGAGCAGTGCCTCAGATGAATGTATTTATGGTGGGGATACCTATTAAAATTGCAATTGGGTTTGTAGTACTTGTTATAGTCCTTCCTATTATGAACAAGATGATATTTGTCTTGCTTGATAAACTGAGTTATTATACCTTTGATGCCTTGAGAGGGGGCTTTAAGTGAGGTTAGTATTTAATATTCAGCTGTTTGCAGACACTGCTACCAAGACAGAAAAGGCAACTCCTCGTAAAAGACAAGAAGCAAGAAAGCGTGGAATGGTAGCAAAGAGCAGAGAAGTTACCTCTGCTTTTGCTTTACTTATAAGTGTACTTTTTTTGAAATTTGGATATTCTCTATTTGTCCATCCTTTGCAGAGCTATGGCAAATACTTTTTTGGCAATTTGAATTATAATATTGAAGACATAGCTGATGCAAGTAGACTATTTTCAGCAATAATTACCATTACATTGAAATTGATTCTTCCTTTTTGTATTGTCATAATGTTTATGACAGCTTTGGTTGAGTGGGCCCAAAGTGGATTTTTAATTACGTCTGAGTCTTTGAAAGTAAGCTTTCAAAAGATAAATCCAATTGAGGGGTTTAAAAGGATATTTTCAATTAACTCAGTGGTTGAGCTAATAAAGTCAATCCTTAAGATACTCATAATAGGCTACACAGGTTATTTATGCACAAAGACATTTGCAGGAAAACTACTTGAAATGTATGATATGAGCTTAATTTCAATAGTGAAGTTTTCTTTTGATTCAACAATAAATCTCATCTTGTGGATGTCGATTATGTTCTTTGGTATTGCAGTTATTGATTTCATTTTCCAAAGACAGCAATATGAGAAAAAACTCATGATGACTAAGGAAGAGGTCAAGGAAGAGTTTAAGCAAACTGAGGGAAATCCCCAGATAAAGTCAAGAATAAGGGAGAGACAAAGGAGAATTTCTCTTCAGAGGATGTTCCAGCAGCTTCCCAAAGCAGATGTTGTTATAACAAATCCTTCACACTATGCAGTAGCACTCTTGTATGAACCAGAAAAGTTTGATGCACCACGGGTTATTGCAAAAGGTAAGGATTACATAGCCCAAAAGATTAAAGAGGAGGCTAAAAAGTACAAGATTGAGATAGTGGAAAACAAAGAACTTGCACAAAGCCTTTATAATATGTGTGAAGTTGGTGATTTTATTCCGCCTGAGCTTTATCAGGCGGTGGCAGAAGTATTAGCATATGTTTACAGTTTAAAGAACTATCAGAAGGTGAATATGAGATGAATTTTAAAGGTGCTACACTTTCCATATTTGCAATAGTAATAATCTTAGCTATGATACTTCCTATTCCTCCAAGTATGCTGGATGTGCTCATAGCTGTGAACCTTGCACTTGCACTTGTTATTTTCCTGAACAGCATAAACATAAAAGAAGCGTTAGATTTTTCTGTATTTCCTTCCCTTCTATTGTTCACAACACTACTGAGACTTTCTCTAAATATCTCGACAACACGACAAATTCTTACGGGGCAAGGTGAAAATGTAAGAATTGTCTATACCTTCGGAAACTTTGTCATTGGTGGTAACATTGTAGTTGGTGTTATTATATTTTTCATAATTATCATTATCCAATTCATTGTAATAACCAGAGGAGCTGAAAGAGTTTCAGAGGTTGCAGCAAGGTTTACACTTGATGCGATGCCAGGAAAACAGATGGCAGTTGATGCTGATTTGAATGCAGGAATTATAACTGAGGAAGAAGCAAAAATTCGAAGAAGTAAAATACAAAAAGAAGCTGATTTTTATGGAGCGATGGACGGTGCAAGCAAGTTTGTCAAAGGTGATGCGATTGCTGCCATTTTGATTACATTTATAAACGCACTTGGTGGGCTTATAATTGGTGTTGCAATGAGAGGAGAGGATGTCACAGAAGCTATACAAAAGTACCTTCTACTTTCTGTCGGCGATGGAATTGCTGCTCAAATACCGGCCCTTTTAATATCAACTGCAACAGGTATTGTGGTTACAAAGGCAGCTGATGAGAGCAAGCTTTCTGATAATTTGATCCGTCAGCTTTTTGAGTATCATCCAAGAGTGCTTTACACAGTTGGAATTATTTTGGCAGTCTTGGCACTTATTCCTACTATGCCAAAGCTCTCTTTGTTTGTTTTATCTGGCACAATGATATCAATGGGGGTTAGAATGAATTCCAGTTTGAAAAAGGTGGAGACAATAGAAGAAGAAAAGAGTGAACAAAAAGAAGTTGAAGAGTTAAGAAAACCTGAAAATGTGATGAACCTTTTATATGTTGACCCTATTGAGGTTGAGTTTGGGTATGGTATAATTCCTCTTGCAGACAAAGAACAAGGTGGAGACCTTTTAGAGCGTGTTGTGATGATAAGAAGACAGCTTGCACTTGAGCTTGGAATAATTGTTCCGACGATTAGACTCAGAGATAATATTTCACTAAAGCCATATGAGTACAGAATAAACATCAAAGGTGTTGAGGTTGCAAGGGCAGAGCTTATGAGCGATAGTCTTCTTGCTATAAACCCAGGATTTGTAACAGAAGAAATTCAGGGTATTCCCACAAAAGAGCCTGCGTTTGGATTAGATAGTATTTGGATACCTTCTTCTATGAAGGAAAAGGCTGAGATGGCAGGGTATACAGTTGTTGACCTTCCGTCTGTCATAGCAACCCATCTTACAGAAATATTAAGACGCCATGCTCATGAACTTTTGACAAGGCAGGATGTGCAAAAACTCATTGACAATGTCAAAGAGACAAACCCGGTGCTTGTAGATGAACTAATTCCAAAACTGATGACAGTAGGTGAGGTACAAAAAGTTTTAGCAAATCTTTTGAAAGAGCGGATTAGCATAAGGGACATGGTGACAATTTTAGAGACGCTCGCTGACTATGCTCCAACTACAAAGGATGTAGACATCCTGACAGAATATGTCAGACAGGCAATGGCAAGGTATATCACAAAAAAATATGTCTCAGGTAATACATTAGAAGCTGTGGCACTTTCTCCTGAGGTAGAAGAGGCTATTATGAATTCTATTCAGAAAACCGAGCAAGGAAGTTTTATAAATCTTGCGCCAGATTATATTCAAAGGCTTATTAACAATCTTAGCAATATACTTGAAAAGCTTTTGGGCACATCGTCACAGCCCATTGTAGTTTGTTCCCCAATAGTAAGGATTTATTTTAGAAGGCTCATTGAGAATATCTTTCCAGATGTTATTGTGCTTTCATATAACGAGATTTTACCGAATGTGCAAATAAAAACTGTTGGGATGGTGGAAGTCTAAAGATGAAGATAAAAAGGTATTTGGCCCATGATATGCAGGAAGCTCTAATTAGGATAAAGGCAGATTTGGGCAAGGATGCTGTGATTCTTTCTACCAAAAAGGTTAGGCAAAAGGGGCTATTTGGCTTTTTTAAAAAACCACTTATAGAAGTGACAGCTGCGTGCGAAGAGGAAAAGGTTATAAGAAGAGAAGAAGAGATGCCAAAGCCTGAGAATTTGACTTTGAGTCTTCAACTTAGTCAAATTAAAGAGCTTGAAAAGAAGATAGACTCTTTAGAAAAGACCATAAAAGAGGTGATAAAGGATACAAATATAATACCTGAAGTGAAAGAGGTCTCTAAAAAGAACTTTTTAGATGTCATGCGTGAAAACCTGAAGAAAAACGGCGTAGAAGAGGAGATTGTAGAAGGACTTTTGGCAAAAGTCAACTGGGACGGGTCTATAAACAATATGGTAAATAATATGTACAAAGAGATAAAAAACATCCTTGGTACACCAGTTACTTTAAGTCTTGACTCGAAGCAGCCTCAGGTTGTGTTCTTTGTGGGGCCAACTGGTGTTGGCAAGACAACCACAATTGCCAAAATTGCTGCAAAGCTAATGTTTGAAGAAGGCAAAAAAGTGGGTTTTATCACGGCCGACACATATAGAATTGCTGCTGTTGAGCAACTAAAGACATATGCTGAGATTATGAACATAAAGACAAAGGTGTGGTACGAGGTAGATGAATATGACCAGATTATAAAGAGTTTTGACGACTCTGACGTGGTACTTGTAGACACAGCAGGAAGGAGTCATAAAAACCAAGAGCATATGGATGAGCTCAGGGCATTTGTAGAAAAAGCGAGTCCTGATGAGGTATTTTTGCTTTTAAGTGCTACTACTCAACCGAGTGTATTTAAAGAAATTGTAAATACTTATTCGTTTATTGACAATTACAAGGTTATAATAACCAAAGTTGATGAAGTGTCAACTTATGGAAATATTTTAAATATTAAGCATTACACACAAAAACCAATTGCCTATGTCACAACTGGGCAAAATGTTCCAGATGACATACAACAGTTCAATCCAGAGCATTTTGCAAAACTCATAATAGGGAGTAAGGTTTTATGAGAGACCAGGCTCAAGGTTTGAGGAATCTTGTCAAAAAGTCAAATATTTTTGACAGACAGAGCGAAAAGTTTAATGACATTACTTCAAAAGTTATCACAATTACAAGTGGAAAGGGTGGAGTTGGAAAGACAAACCTGACTGTAAATTTAGCTATTGCACTCAAGAAACTGGGCATTAATGTATTAATAATAGATGCTGATTTGGGACTTTCAAATGTTGAGGTACTTCTTGGTACATCGCCAAAGTACACTGTAAAGGATGTATTAGAAGGCAAAAAAGAGATAATGTCAATAGTTGAAGAAGGACCGTTTGGAGTAAAGTTCATCTCTGGTGGCTCTGGTATGGTTGACCTTGCAAACTTGGATGAGGAGAGACTTTTTAGACTTATAGAGAGTGCAGAAACTATTAATAAGTACTTTGATATTGTGCTGATTGACACTGGTGCTGGTATATCCAAAAATGTAATGGAATTTGTAATGATGTCAGATGAGGTAATTGTAATCACAACGCCTGAACCAACCTCAATCACTGATGCATATGCAATAATCAAGGCTATAATTACAAGAAATTTTGATCATAAGATAAACATTTTAGTGAACAGGGTACAAAATAACAAAGAAGCTGACGAAATTTTTTACAGACTAAGTGGAGTTATAAAAAGGTTTTTGCAAAGAGAAGTAGAATATATAGGTTATATAGAGGAAAATGGAATTGTCTCAAAATCTGTTATCAAACAGGTGCCGTTTATGATATCATATGAAAAGAGTAGTGTTTCAAAACAGGTTGAAGACATTGCAAAAAAGCTTGTCCAAAATAAAGATGTCTCAGAAAAAGATATGCCAAAAGGTTTTGCAAGGTTCATAGAAAGTATCATCAAAAAGTTTAAAGAGCAATAAAAGAGGGGGCTTTTTATGCGCAAAATTTTTAAGGTAGGAGATAAGATTGAGATTGTTAGAATAGACAGGCGTACATGGGAAGAAAAGGGTGTGCAGTATGTTTCCAAAATTGCCGATATAAAAGATGAGTATTTTTATGTATTTACACCCATAAGAGAAGGTGTATATGTAACTTTCTTCATTGAGGAAATTGTGAGAATATATAAAGTAATGCCAGACGGTGTGTGGGTATTTGACGCAGTAGTTGAAGATAGATTCAAAGAGCCAGAGTATATGATAAAAGTTAGGCAGATATCTGACATTCGCAAAATTCAAAGACGTATGTTTTTCAGACTTCCTATAAATTTAGATATATTTGTAAAATTGTTAAGCCATCAAGAAGACGAGGTAAATGGAAATCCCCAAAATGGTTTTTCAGAGGGAAAAATAGTAAAGGCATTGACAAAGGACATCAGTGGTGGAGGTGTTTGTTTTTTAACTCAAGAAGAGTTTAATATACATGACATTATACTGACGAAAATTCCTATTGAAGGTGAAGAGCTTGTACTTAAGGCCCAAATTTTAAGGAAAGAAAGAGTAGACTATCATATTTATAGATTTATGTATGGTTCTAAATTCATAGAGGCCAAACAAAATGAGATAGACAAAATTGTCCGGTTTATATTCAAAGAGCAACAAAAAATGAGACAAAAAGGGCTTTTGTAAATAAGCCTTATTGCTAAAGAAGGAGTGATGAAGGTTATGGATATGTCTCAATACTTAGGTATGTTCATAGAAGAAGCAAAAGACCATATTCAGAGCTTGAATGACAACATGTTAAAGTTAGAAGAAAACCCTGAAGATTTGCAGCTTATTAATGAGATTTTCAGGTCTGCACATACCTTAAAAGGCATGGCTGGCACAATGGGCTTTGTGAATATGCAAAAGCTCACACATGCTATGGAAAATGTTTTGGCTGCTGCACGAGATGGCAAAGTCAGAATAAATAGCAATATAATGGATGTACTTTTCAAAACTGTTGACGCCTTAGAAGAATATTTGGATGTCATTGTGGCAACAGGTACAGAAGGGTCGGAACAGAATCTTCAGCTTGTAAATAGCTTAAATGGCATTTTGGGTAGGCCGCAAGAAGAAATTGTTGTAAGTGCAAAGAAAGCAACTGCCCAGTTAGAGTATGATGAGTTTGTGATAAGAGCAATTGAGAGGGCTTATTCGCAGGGGTTTAATGTTTATAAATTTGATATTGAACTTGATCCAAACTGTCTTTTAAAGTCTGCAAGGGCGTATCTTGTTTTCAAGGCGGTTGAGGAGCTGGGTGAGATAATAAATTCAAAACCACCTGTTCAGGATATTGAAGATGAAAAATTTGATTTTGAGTTTAGTATAACAATTGTTAGCAAAGAGCCTCTTGAGAAAATAAGAGAAAGGATTTTGTCTATTTCAGAGATAAGAGAGGCAAAAGGTATAGAGGTAAAGGTTGGAGATGTCAAGGTAGAGGGAACTCAACAGGAGGTAGGCAGAACTGAAGAGGTTCAAAGTACAGAAGCTGTGAAGGTTGTACGTGAACAAAAACAAGAAGGGCTTCAAAGAACAAGTAAAACTGTTAGAGTTGATATAGAGAGATTGGATGTTTTGATGAACTTAGTAAGCGAGCTTATAATAATCAAGAGCAGAATTGAAGGATTTGCAAAGAAGTACAATGATAGACAATACGAAGAGTCCATTGAGTACTTAGAAAGGATTACAACAAGCCTTCATGATGCTGTAATGAAGGTAAGAATGGTACCTGTTGAGAGGGTATTTTCTAGATTTCCAAGAATGATGAGAGATTTGGCAAGAGAGCTTGGAAAAGAGTTTGAACTTGTAATGTCTGGTGAGGACACAGAGGTTGACAGGACTATTGTGGATGAGCTTGGAGACCCGCTTATACACCTTTTGAGAAATGCAGCAGACCATGGCATAGAAGAACCAGAAGAGAGAGTAAAAAATGGAAAGCCAAGAAGTGGGCTTATAAAGCTTTCTGCTTATCATGATGGTAATAATGTTGTGATTGAGGTTGAAGATGATGGTAAGGGAATTGACATAGAAAAGGTTAAGAAAAAGGCAATTGAAAAAGGACTTTTAAAAGAAGACCAATTAGATTTATCTGAACAAGAAATTATAGATTTTCTATTTCTACCAAGTTTTTCAACGAAAGACAAGGTTACAAACCTGTCAGGAAGAGGTGTAGGTCTTGATGTTGTTAAGACAAAGATTGAACAGCTTGGTGGTATGATTGAGGTAAAAACAGAGAAAGGCAAAGGTACAAAGTTTGTAATAAGATTGCCTTTGACATTAGCAATAATCCAAGCGCTTTTGGTAACTGTTAAAGATGAGATTTATGCAATTCCTATTGCCTCAATAAAAGAGATAATTGATGTTGCAAGAGATGATATTAAAGTTGTCCAAAAGGGCAAAGAGATAATTATGCTCAGAAATCAGGTCATTCCTATAAAATATCTCCACAAGATTGTAGGGCTTGAGGCAGATTTGGACACAAGAAGAAAGTACACAGTTGTTATAGTAAAGCGCGGAGAAAAGTTGACTGGAATCGTGGTGGATAAGCTTTTAGGTCAGCAGGACATAGTTATTAAATCACTTGGGAAATATTTAGAGGGAATTAGGCTTGTTTCTGGTGCAACAATACTTGGGGATGGGTCTGTTGCCATGATACTTGACCCTAACATGCTCAGTGTATAAAAGAAAAATAGAGGTGAGGTGTAAGTATGGAACAGTATCTTATTTTCAGGTTAGCAGATGAATACTATGGACTTTTGGTGAGCTTTATAGAAAACATTGAAAAAATGATGCCAATTACACGTGTACCGAATACCAAAGAGTATATAAAGGGTGTTGTGAACCTACGTGGTGAGATTGTACCTGTGATTGACCTTAGAGAAAAGATAGGAGTCAAAAAAGAAGAGTTTGGGGAAGAGACAAGGATTTTAATTGTCAACTGGAAGAATGAGTTCAAAGTGGGTTTAATTATTGATGAGGTTTTAGATGTTGTATACCTTACCAAAGAGGATTTTGATTCTGCTACAAGAGATAGAAACGAGTTTACTTTTTCAATAGCAAAGTATAATAACGTGCTTATAAACATAATAAATTTGGAAGATGTTTTGTTTGAAAAGGTTGAGGAGGTTTAATTTTTATGAATTTTTCAAGTAATGAAATAAATGAAATGTATTTAGATGTCCTAAGAGAACTTGGGAACATTGGGACAGGAAATGCAATCTCTGCCCTTGCCATGATGATTGGAAGGCACATTGATATGAAGGTGCCTGTTGTTAAAATGGTAGATTTGAAAGAAGTACCCGAAATTTTAGGTGGGGCGGAGATACCTGTTGTTGGTATACTTTTAAATGTTGAGGGTGATATAGACGGATTTATTATGCTTGTGATGTCGCAAGCATCAGCACACATTTTAGTAAATATGCTCCTTGGCACATCATTGAACGGCTATAGCGAATTTACAGATATTGAAAAATCTGCCCTCACTGAGATAGGAAACATCTTAGCTGGGGCATACCTGACAGCTTTGGCTTCATTAACAGGTTTTAAGATGATTCAGTCTGTTCCACAGCTTGCAGAAGACATGGCAGGAGCGATATTGAGCTTTCCTGCAATTCAATTTGGTGAGACAGGTGATACTGCTCTTTATATTGAAACAGAGATTTTTGAGTCAAGTAGCAGGATTGTTGCTGATTTCTTTTTAATACCAACAATAGAATCATATCAAAAAATGCTAAAAGCATTGGGAGTAGCGTAGAAGATGATAGAAACAATTAAAGTAGGAATGGCAGACTTAAATGTAACCAAGTATCCAAACATTCTTACAACACTTGGTCTTGGTTCATGTGTTGGGGTTTGTATATATGATAGTAAAAACAAGATAATCGGTATGATACATATAATGCTTCCTTACAGCTGGGGTGTAAAAAACAACAGTAACCCTGCAAAGTTTGCTGACACAGGTATTCCACTCTTGATAAAGAAGATGGAAAATCTTGGCTCTCAAAAGAAAGACATGGTTGCTAAGCTTGCGGGCGGTGCGCAAATGTTTGAAGTGACAAGAAGCGAGTTTATGAACATAGGAAAGCGCAATGTAGAAGCTGCCAAGAAGATTTTGGATGAGCTAAAAATACCAATTGTTGCTGAAGATACAGGCGGTAATTATGGTAGGACAATAATATTCTACTCTGAAGATGGTAGGTTAGAAATAAAGACAATTGGGAAGGGAACAAAAACTATCTAAAGGAGAAGACAAAGCTTTGAAATGGGAGCAAATATTACCTGAAATTTTGGCATTGATAGGAGGAAGCATTGTTTTTTTGGCATGTCTTGCGACAAAAAAGTCAGGGGAATATACATTTTTTTCCACATTTATTGTATCTGCAGTAGGATATCTTTGTGGACATTTTATAAAAGGATTAATTGAAAATGACAGCTAAATTTTTAAGGGGAATTTATACAATGGATGAGGCATTTTTGTGGGAAAAGTACTCAAAGACAAAAGATCCAAAAATAAAAGAACAGCTTACACTTAGATATATGCCACTTGTAAAACTCATTGCAGGCAGAATGGCAATGTATTTTGGTGGAAATGTTGAGTATGATGATTTAGTCAGTTACGGCTCACTTGGCCTTTTAGATGCAATTGAAAAGTACGACAGTCAAAAAGGTGTTAAATTTGAAACATATGCATATACACGCATAAGGGGTGCTATTATTGACTGTGTCAGAAGCCAGGATTGGGTGCCGAGAAGCATCAGACAAAAAGCAAAGGAAGTAGAAAAGGCGTATATTGAAATAGAAAAAGAAGGTAAAATACCAACAGATGAAGAAGTAGCAAAAAGAACAGGCCTTACTTTATCAGAGTTTCAAAAACTTAAAGAAAAAATAAGTAGCGGGATAATTCTTTCACTTGAGGGTTTTCTTGAACAAAACTATGAGATAAAAATAGGCGGGCTTGAGGACTTTGTTTCTCATCCAGAAGTATTTATTGAAAATGAGGAGCTAAAAGAGGTGCTCAGACAAGAAATAGAGAATCTTTCTGAAAACGAAAAAATGGTGATTCTTCTTTATTATTTTGAAGAACTTAGCATAAAAGAGATAGCCAAGATTTTAGGCGTTTCTGAGTCAAGAGTAAGTCAGCTTCACACACGAGCGTTGCTTAAACTGCGAGCAAAATTGGAAAAGCATCTTGGCTGAAGAAATCTTGTGTCGAAAGGAGAGCCTTTTTATGCCTGAAGAAAATCTTAAAGTTGACATCAAGGTAATGGTAACATCTGATAAATTAAAAGCAAGCGTAATTTTAATGCTCAATCAAAATGGTGTAGACTTGACATTTGAAAATGTAATGAATGCCTTGAGAGCAAATAAGATTAGTTATGGAATTGATGAAAATGCAGTAAAGAAGCTTGTTGAAGCTCCTGTATTTGGATCACCAGTTGTGGTTGCGCAAGGAAAACCGCCTGGGAAGCCTGTTGATGGCAAGCTCATATATCAT
Source organism: Caldicellulosiruptor sp. F32 (assembly GCF_000404025.1). Lineage (NCBI taxonomy): Bacteria > Bacillati > Bacillota > Caldicellulosiruptorales > Caldicellulosiruptoraceae > Caldicellulosiruptor > Caldicellulosiruptor sp. F32. The sequence continues at coordinate 34,494 of NZ_APGP01000008.1, read as the reverse complement.
TTTGATATAAAACGTGAAATAAAGCCAAAAGAGCTTCCTGATGGTAGAGTTGACTACAAAGATTTAGGAATTGTTCAAAATGTCAGAAAAGACGATGTTCTTGTTACAATGATTGACCCTGTTGATGGAGAAAACGGGATTGATGTTTTTGGAGGGGTGATCAGAGGACAGAAGGGTAAAAAAGTAAATCTTCCGCGAGGGAAAAATACATACATTGATGCTGACGGACATACACTGAGGGCTGCATGTGACGGGCAGGTTTCTATCATAGAGGGTAAGGTTGTTGTTCTAAACACATTGGAGATATCTTCTGATATTGATAATTCCACAGGAAATATAAACTTTGTTGGTAATGTCCATATAAAGGGAAGTGTTCTGTCTGGGTTTAAGGTTGTTGCTGAGGGAAATGTTGAGGTTGAGGGGATTGTTGAAGCAGCCGAGATTGAAGCAAAAGGAAATGTGATTTTGCACAAAGGTATAACTGGAATGGGAAAGGGCAGAATAATCTCTCAAAAGAGTGTAGTTGCAAAGTTTATTGAAAATGCGACCGTGATAGCTGCAGATGATATCCAAGCTGAGGCAATTGTCCACAGCGACATCAAGTGCGGAGGAAAATTAACTTTAATTGGCAAAAAAGCTTCGATTGTAGGTGGTACTTGTAAAGTTGGAAAAGAAGTTGAAGCAAAAGTTATAGGTTCATATCTGTCTACAACCACAGAGATTGAGGTCGGTGTTGACCCGATTATGATTGAAAGATATAGAGATATTAAAAAAGAAATTGCTGAGCTGAAGGAAAATATAAAAAAGTGTGAACAGGGAATTGAGGTTCTCAGAAAGATTGAAGCAACTGGTGGGCTTACGGATGAGAAAAGGGAAATGCTCCAAAAGTTTACACGCTCAAAAATTGTATCAGCTGAAAGGTTGAGGTCACTTCAACTTGAGTTTGAAGAGATAGAAAAAAGGCTTGAGGAGCGGAATGAAGGTATGGTAAAGGTCCAGGATGTGATTTATCCAGGCGTGAAGATTACAATAGGAAATGTGTCCAAGCTTATAAAAGAGCCTGTAAAGTACTGTAAGATTTACAGAGAGGATGCTGACATAAAGATAGCTCCGTATAGTTAAGGAAAAGGAGATGATTTTTATTATGAACATCCGGCCAATTGATGTTAAGATTTTGTATCCAAAATCTACAGAGGTCTCCCAGATTGTGTTTGGTGAACAGCAAAAAGAAAATATGCTAAAGCATATAAATGCCCAAAAAAATCAGTCAAAGGTGGATGAGGATTTAAAAAGAGTTAGGGGGAAGGACAACGTTTCAGAAATAAGAATACCCCAAAAACAAGAAAGAGAAAGGCAAAGGGCAAAAAAAGAGAAAAAACCAAATAAGGGTTTAGATATCAGAGTTTGACAGAGGGAGAAAAATGATGGATGCTTATGTTGTGCTTTTTATCTTTTTTGGGCTTATTGTAGTATTTATTTCCTTGAAGTCAATAAAGAAAGATATAGAAAAGGGTGAAAAGGTTCTAATTGAATCTGCAAAGACTGCTCAAAAGCTTTCTCAGCTTTTAAATGAAGCAATTGAAACAATTGAAGAGCTCGATAATTTTGGTGAGTATATAATCGAGAGAATAGAAAACAAGGTAAAATGGGCAGAAGAAGAGACTTCTCAAATAAGAAGAGACAAGAAAAATGAAAATTTTAAGGAATCACAAAAGGGTTATGAGTGTTTGTCAGGAAATGAGGAAATAGATATCAAAGGCACGCGAGATGCAAATGATATGAAGAATCTTGAGAACCTCGAGCTTATTTCTAAGAAACAATCAAAGGAGGAGATTTATCGAAGAGCTGTTGAGCTATATAGGCAGGGCTTTAGCATTGAAGAGATTGCTTCAACCCTTCAGATAGGCAAGGGTGAGACAAAACTTGCACTGAAGATTGTAGGGAGGGAAAAGGTCTGAAGTGGTATAAATTTGTTTTATTTGGAATTGGTATTGGATGGATTTTAGGAATCTGCTCAATGTATTTTTTATTTATTGCAAATTATAATTCAAATAAAGGGAATTTAGAGGACAAAGTGGACATTTATATAAACAGCATGGATAATTTGAGCGATGTGCTTTATCAAAATGGCGTAATACAAGACAAAAGCTCATTTGACAGTTTTTTAAAATTTGTAAATGCAGATAAAAAACATCTTAAGATAGGCAAAAAGGTTACTTTTAAAAAAGCCATGACATATGAAGAAATTTTTGAGACTATTTACCAAAGTAAGTAGATTTTGAGATAACTTTTGAAGAAAATATCAAAGTTGTGGGGTTTGAAAATGATAGAAATGCTTAACAATATAATGCCAGTGATTGTAAAGACCTTAGAGCGTGTACATGATAGCTCTTGGAAGATGGATTATAATGTACACGATAGCTACGAATTGATATTTGTTAAAAAAGGTAATATTGACTTTTGGGTTGAAGATGAAAAGATAGAGCTAAGAGCAGGTGACCTTCTTATAATAAAGCCACATACAAGACACAAGTTTGAGGTTGTGGGAAATTTTAGAGCAGAGTTTATAGTAATGGGTTTTTATTTAAAACCTGAGAGCAAATCTAAGATAGAGGCATTAAGAGAGATATATGGTTTTTTAGAGAGTTTAGAAAACATTTCCTCACCGTTTTATTTTATTCACATCAGAAAAAGAAGCAATGTCTTTTTTTGTTTAGAATCAATCTTGCAAGAGGCAAAGGAAAATAAAAAAGGACTGCTTCTTTATATAAAGTCCATAGAGCTTTTTGTGTATATCACACGTGAAATGAATAATTTGGAAATCAAAAAAGGTTTTGATTATTCTAAGATTGCAAAGTTTATCAAAGATTATATAGACCAAAACTACATGGAAGATATAAAAATAGGAGATATTGCCAAAAAACTTTTTATGTCAGAAAGTAGTATCTCTCGCCTTTTTAAAAGCCAGTTTGGGATTTTGCCAAAGGAGTATTTACTTTCAAAAAGGATAGAGAAGGCAAAAGAATACCTTTCTGTATCTAATTTGAAGATTAGTGAAATAGCAATCATGTGTGGTTTTTCATCGTTGCAAAGATTTAATGACATTTTTAAAAAGTACACAGGCTGTTCTCCAACCCATTATAGGAAACTCACATTTGGCAATTCAAAGGGATGATAATGACAAAATAAAGAATTTTGCGCAAGGTGAAGTTTTTTGAAGATAAATTGATCTTTTCTTAAGATTTTCAACGAAAATTGAATATCTTGTGCCTATTTTGGGTAAAATCAAACTTGATTAGAAAAGGAAGAATATACTATAGTATTTAATGTGATTAGCACTCACTCTCAATGAGTGCTAACAAAACTAAAAAAGGAGGTCGGGAAAAGATGAAAATAAGACCAATTGGCGACAGGATTTTGATTAAGTTCAAAGAAAGAGAAGAGGTAACAAAGAGCGGGATAGTTTTGCCAGATACTGTTAAGGAAAAACCACAGATTGCAGAGGTTATTGAAGTAGGACCTGGTGGAATTGTTGATGGCGAAAAGGTAGAAATGGTTGTCAAAAAAGGTGACAAGGTAATTGTTAGCAAGTACGCAGGAACAGAAATCAAGATTGACGGTGAAGAATATACAATAATCAGACAAGATGATGTCTTGGCAATCATTGAAGACTAAAAACAAAAAAAGGAGGTAGATTGATTATGGCAGCAAAAATGATATTGTTCGATGAGGAAGCAAGAAGGGCGCTTGAGCGTGGTGTAAATAAATTAGCAGACACTGTTAAAGTGACATTAGGACCAAAGGGAAGAAACGTGGTTCTTGAGAAGAAATTCGGCTCTCCTCAGATTGTAAATGATGGTGTTACAATTGCGAAGGAGATTGAGCTTGAGGACCCATTCGAAAACATGGGTGCGCAGATTGTAAGAGAGGTTGCGTCAAAGACAAATGACATTGCTGGTGATGGTACAACAACTGCAACAGTGTTGGCTCAAGCAATGATCAGAGAGGGTTTGAAAAACATTGCAGCTGGCGCAAATCCAATGATTCTCAGAAGAGGTATTCAAAAAGCTGTTGATGTGGTAGTTGATGAAATCAAGAAGATGAGCAAAAAAGTAAGAGGTAAAGAAGACATAACATATGTTGCCTCAATTTCTGCAGGCGATGAGGAAATTGGTAAACTTGTTGCAGATGCAATGGAAAAGGTAACAAACGATGGTGTTATCACAGTTGAAGAGTCCAAGACAACAGAGACAACACTTGAGATAGTTGAAGGTATGCAATTTGACAGGGGTTATATCTCTGCTTACATGGTAACAGATACAGAGAGGATGGAAGCAGTACTTGACGACCCATACATCTTGATTACAGACAAGAAGATTTCAACAATTCAGGACATCTTGCCACTTCTTGAACAAATAGTTCAGCAAGGCAAGAAGCTCTTGATAATTGCAGAAGATGTTGAAGGTGAAGCATTGGCAACACTTGTTGTAAATAAGCTCAGAGGAACACTCCAGTGTGTTGCAGTAAAAGCACCTGGCTTTGGTGACAGAAGAAAAGCAATGCTTCAGGACATTGCAATTTTAACAGGTGGTCAGGTAATTTCAGAAGAGCTTGGTCTTGATTTAAGAGAGGTTAAGATTAGCCAGCTTGGTCGTGCAAGACAGGTAAAAGTTCAGAAAGAAAACACAATCATCGTTGACGGTGCAGGTGATCCGAGCGAAATCAAAGCAAGAATCCAGTCAATTAAGAAGCAGATTGAAGAGACAACATCCGATTTTGATAGAGAAAAATTGCAAGAAAGACTTGCAAAACTTGCTGGTGGTGTTGCGGTAATCCATGTTGGTGCTGCAACTGAGACAGAGCTCAAAGAGAAGAAATTGAGAATTGAAGATGCGTTGGCTGCAACAAAGGCTGCAGTTGAAGAAGGTATTGTTCCTGGCGGTGGTACAGCATTTATCAATGCTATTCCTGCACTTGACAAGTTAATTGAAACATTGACAGGTGATGAAAAGACAGGTGCTATGATTGTCAAGAAGGCTTTAGAAGAACCACTAAGACAGATTGCAGAAAATGCAGGTTTGGATGGTTCAGTAATTGTAAACAAAGTAAAAGAGAGCCCAGCTGGTGTTGGTTTTGACGCACTCAATGAAAGATTTGTCGACATGTTTGAAGCAGGTATTGTAGACCCAACAAAGGTTACAAGGACAGCTATTCAAAATGCTGCTTCAGCTGCTGCAATGCTTCTGACAACAGAGGCTGTTGTTGCTGAAAAACCAGAAAAGGAGAAGAATCCACCAGCACCAGCACCTGATATGTACTAATAAAATGAGTTTTTGAAATAAAGGCTACCGTGAATGGTAGCCTTTATTTTTTTTTGATATAATATTTTTAAGTAATAAACCAAAAACTTTTTGAAAAAAGGTGAAAGAAGAAGATGTATAAACTCCTTGCAATTGACCTTGACATGACACTTTTAGACCGTGAAAAGAAAATCTCTCAAAAAAACCAAGTGGCGATCAAGCTTGCAAAACAAAAAGGATTACACGTGGTGCTTTGTTCAGGACGAATTCTAAAAGGTGTTATGCACTTTGCAAAGGTTTTAGGACTTTCCGATGAGGTTGTTGTAGCTTGCAATGGTGCAATAGTAAGAGACCTTAAGACAAATAAAGATGTATATTACATTGGGCTTGACAATGATAGTAGCATAGAGATTGCCAAGATATGTAAAGCCAACAATATTTATTATCACTATTACTACAAGGATATTATGATAACGCAAAGGCTTGACTATTCATCAAGGTTCTATTATGAAAAAAACAAAGAACTTCCTGATGATGAAAAAATAGAGATTATTGTTGATGATTCATTGGAGACAATAAGAAACTGCGACAATCTAATAACCAAGTTTGTAATTATTGACAAAGACATCGAAAAGGTAGATTATGTAAGAAGGCAAATAGAAGAAAATGTTTACAATATTGAAACTACAAAATCAGATGTCAACATTTTAGAGATTATGAAAAAAGGGGTTAACAAGAGAAATGCGCTTGAGTGTGTCTGCTCTTATCTTAAAATAGATAAAAAAGAGGTGATTGCAATAGGTGATAATGAAAATGACTTAGAGATGATTGGGTTTGCCGGCTTAGGAATTGCAATGGAAAACGCTATAGATAGCCTAAAAGAGATTGCCGACTACATAACAGATTCGTATGAAAATGATGGTGTTGCAAAGGCTATTGAAAAGTTTGTTTTGGGGGAAATGGTAAATGCATAGGGTTGCTATTGTAAGATGTAAGACGTATAATGTGGATAATGTCAAAGAGGCGCTTGAAAAGGGCATAAATCTGTTGGACTTTGAATTTCCAAGATTAAATAAAGTTTTATTAAAACCAAATCTGCTTATGAAAAAAAGGCCTGATGAGGCTGTTACAACTCATCCGTCTGTAGTTGAAGCAACTGTAAAAATTGCTCAAGAAAAAGTAGATAGAATTGTGATAGCAGATAGTCCCGGTGGACCGTATACAAAACGAAGATTAGAGGCAATATATCAAACATCAGGGCTAAAGGAGCTTGAAAAATATGAAAAGGTAAGTCTAAATTACGATGTTTCATTTAAGGAGGCTCAGTTAGAAAGGAGTATTTTAAAGAAGATTTCATTTATATCACCATACTTTGAATCAGACGCCTTGATTAATATTTCTAAACTAAAAACTCATAGAATGGCGGTCTATACAGGTGCTGTAAAAAATCTATTTGGTCTTGTGCCAGGTGGACAAAAGGCAGAACTACATTTTAGGCTTCAAGAAGTTGACAAGTTTATGGAGATGTTACTTGACATCTATTCTGCTACAAAGCCCATTTTAAATATCATGGATGCAATTGTTGGGATGGAAGGGGAAGGACCGTCAGCTGGGAAACCACGGAATTTGGGACTACTTTTGATTTCTCAGGATGCAATTGCACTTGATTATGTTGCATGCAGAATTATTGGGCTTGAAATAAAAGACGTTCCTCTTTTGAATGTAGCAAAGAGCAAAGGACTTCTGAACCCTAATGATATTGAGATTGTGGGAGAGCAAATTGATGATGTAAATGTGAAAAATTTTAAAGTGCCACTTCGGCCTGAAATTTCATTTGTAAGAGGAAGAGCTCCATCGTTTATAGCTAATGTGATAAATGGACTTCTCACTCCAAAGCCGATTTTTGACAGGAAAATTTGTATTGGTTGTGCAGAATGTTTTAATGCTTGTCCTGCACAAGCAATTGAAATGAAGAGCAGGAAAGCATATGTTGATTTAAAAAAGTGTATTAGGTGTTACTGCTGTCATGAGCTCTGTCCTGCAAAAGCTATTATGATAAAGCGGTCATTTTTATTTGAGAAAATACTAAAATAAGAGAAAGGAGGAAGGTCTTGCTTGCTGTCTTAAAAAATTTTAATGACAGTGGCAAGACAGAATGTTATGAGTGCAAAGGTGAATGTAGAGTATATCAATCCATTTATTCAAGCAAGCCAGCAAGTACTAAAACAGGTTGCGAACATTGATTTTAAACTTGGTAAAGTGTATATTAAAGAACCTACTTATAGGGTGGACCAGGTAGTTGTTATAATTGGAATGACAGGGAATATAAAAGGACAAGTTAACTTTTGCATGTCTTTAAGTACTGCAAAAAGTATTGCTTCACTGATGATGGGTGGGTATCCTGTAAATGAGTTTGATGAGCTTGCTAAAAGCGCAATTGGTGAGATGGCAAACATGATAATGGGAAACACATCGACGCTTTTTTCACAAAAAGGCCTTAAGGTTGAGATAACACCGCCTTCAATACTTATTGGTGAGAACATGACTTTAAGTACAACAAAGATGATAAATATATGTGTACCTCTTTTGCTTGACAATGGTGATAAGATTGATATGGACGTGGCATTAATGGAAAACTAAAAGAGGGAGGAGGCTTTTGAAAGACTAGTATGCCAATCAATATTGTACTTCATGAACCAGAAATTCCATACAATACAGGAAATATTGCGAGAACATGTGCTTGTACGGGAAGTAAGCTTCATTTGATAGAACCGCTTGGATTTTCTTTAGAGGACAAATATTTAAAAAGAGCAGGGCTTGACTATTGGCAATACTTAGATGTAAAAATATATAAGGATTTGAACGACTTTTTTGAGAAAAACCGTGATGCCAATGTTTTTTACTTTTCAACCAAAGGCAAGCAGTACTATACTCAAGCACCATATACAGATAATTGCTATTTGATGTTTGGAAAAGAGACAGCAGGTCTTCCCCAGTGGCTCATTGAACAGAATATCCACAAGACCTATAGAATACCAATGATAAGCGATGTGAGATCTTTGAATCTCTCAAATGCAGTAGCAATTGTCCTTTATGAAGCACTAAGACAGCTTGGGTTTCCTAATTTGGTGTGATGATGGAAAACAGATAAGGGGGATTTTTTAATGGGTGTTACAATTGTTACAGACTCAACTGCTGATTTGAGTCTTGAGATGTATGAAAAGTTTGGAATCAAGATGGTGCCACTTACAGTTTATTTTAAAGACGAAGCGTATAAAGACTGGGTGGACATTGATCCAGTTAGCTTTTACCAAAAACTACAAAGCAGCCTTGATCTTCCCAGAACTTCGCAGCCAAGCCCTGAGCAGTTTTTAAAGGTTTTCAAAGAAGAGCTTGAAAAAGGAAATGAGGTTGTGTCAATACATCTTTCATCGAAGCTATCTGGAACATATAATTCTGCCTGCATTGCTAAGGAGATGATAGGAAGTGAAAAAATCTACCCCATTGATGGTAGAACTGCCTCAATTGGCACAGGAATTTTAGCAATACTTGCAAAAAGATTAGCAGATGAAGGGAAAAGTGGCAAAGAGATAGCAGATATCATTGAGAAAAAGAAAAAAACTATCCGACATCTTTTTGCTGTTGAGACCTTAGAGTATCTCAAAAAAGGTGGGAGAATCTCACCTGCAAAAGCAACACTTGGAAATGTACTCAATATAAAACCTATATTACACATTGTAGATGGAGTTGTTGAGCCATTTGACAAGGTAAGAGGTATGAAAAGGGCTATACCTCGGATAATTGATGAGATAAAACAAAAAGGGCTTGATTTGACAAGGCAGCTTTGTGGGTTTTCGTATGCAGGAAATTTGGATGAGGCAAAAGAATATGTAGAGATGATAAAAAAAGAGCTATCACCGGGTGAGCTTATTGTAACACAGATTGGAAGTGTAATTGGCACATACGTTGGACCTGGTACGGTTGCTTTTATATTCTTTGAGGAATAATAAAGATAAAATCTCTATATTACTTTTAGCTACAGGATAGCCTGTAGCTTATTATATTTTATTTTTGAAAAAGGGTGTGGTAAGAAAGTGGTTGTTAAAGACAAAGTGTTCAAGCTGCTGTATAGCGTCGAGAAGCCAGGAAGGTATATTGGAAATGAAATAAACATGGTAGAAAAAGACCCCAAAAAGGTTGATATAAGATTTGCGTTTTGTTTTCCTGACATTTATGAGATTGGCATGTCACATTTAGGACTTAAAATTTTGTATCACCTTTTGAACAAAAGAGAAGACGTCTATTGCGAGCGTGCTTTTATGCCGTGGATTGATATGCAAGAAAAGATGCAAAAGGAAGGTATAAAACTGTTTACACTCGAGACTTTTACTACCTTAGATGAATTCGACATAATAGGTTTTTCGCTTTCATATGAAATGAGCTACACAAATGTTTTAAAGATGCTAAAGTTATCTGGAATTCCTCTTGAGAGCAAAAACAGACCCAAAGATATGCCAATTGTCATTGCAGGCGGGCCTTGTACGTATAATCCTGAACCACTCTGGGAGTTCATAGATGTATTTGTAATTGGTGAAGGCGAAGAGGTTATTTTAGAATTTGTTGACCTTTTTAAAGAGTATAAATTTTCTGAAATGTCAAAAGAGGAATTTTTGCTAAGGTGTGCAAACATCGAAGGATGTTATGTCCCGTCGTTTTATGAAGTAAAGTACAATCAAGATGGTACTATCAAGGCTATTTTACCAACAACAAGTCAAGTGCCTGGAAAGGTAAAAAAGAGAATTATAAAAGACATGAACAGTGTATACTTTCCAACAAAAATGATTACACCTTTGATTGAAGTTGTTCATGACAGGGCAGTTGTTGAGGTTTTCAGAGGATGTGGACGTGGATGTAGGTTTTGCCAAGCTGGTGTAATTTACAGGCCAGTCAGGTTCAGAAGTATGGGGAAGGTGATAGAGTATTCAAAAGAGCTTATTGAAAGTACAGGGTGTAACGAGCTTTCGCTTATTTCTCTGAGCACAAGTGACTATCCCAACATAGAAACCTTAGCAAAGAATATCTTACAATTTACAGAGGACAAAAAGGTAAATATTTCTCTTCCTTCTCTCAGGCTTGACTCAACATCCTTAGAGCTTTTAAAACAAATAGAAAAAGTTAGAAAACCTACATTGACATTTGCACCAGAAGCAGGCACGCAGAGACTTAGAGATGTTATAAACAAGAACATTAAAGAAGAAGACATATACTCTACAGTCAGACTTGCTTTTGAAAGAGGATTCCAAAATGTAAAACTTTATTTCATGTTAGGTCTTCCAACAGAAACAGACGAGGATATTATAGGGATATATGAGATTGCAAGAAATATAAGACAGATTTATTCGGACCTGGGATTGAAAAAGAGGATCAGAATTACAGTTTCAACGTCATTTTTTGTACCAAAACCACACACACCATTTCAGTGGGAGCCACAGGACAGCATTGATGAGATGAAAAGAAAGATGAAAATGTTAAAAGAGAAGTTGTCAAAAGTAAAAGACGTTGAGTACAACTGGCATGATTTTTATTTGAGCAAACTTGAGGCAGTACTCTCACGAGGTGATAGGAGACTGTCAGCTGTTTTGAAAAATGCCCTTGAACTTGGCTGCCAATTTGATGAGTGGGGAGAGTTTTTCGACTTTTCAAAATGGCAGTTAGCTTTTGAAAAAGAAAACGTTGATTACAAGTTCTATTCAGACAGAAGAAGGGATTTTAATGAGATTCTGCCATGGGATATGATAGATACTGGTGTGTCAAAAGAGTTTTTGATAAAAGAATGCAAGCTTGCATATGAAGCAAAACCAACACCTTCATGTTTTGAAAGATGTGTTGGATGTGGGGTAGCTACTTTTAAAGGAGGAATCTGTGTTGGTAAAAAGGTATAGATTTTACTTTTCACGGGATCTGCCTTCTTGCTTTATCTCACATCTTGACATGGTAAGACTGTTTGAAAGAGCATTTAGAAGACTGGGTATTAAACTTAAATTTACTGAAGGATTTAACCCACATCCGAAAATCACCTTTATCTTGCCAATGGCAGTCGGACTTTGCTCGCCTGAAGAGATGTTTGAGGTTGATGTTGAAGAGGAGTTAGATGAAAAGGTAATAGAAAAACTAAACTTAATTTTACCAAAAGGACTAAAAGTGTTGAAAATTGAAGAAACAATTGATAAAATACAAGTAAGCGATATGTATTATAAATGTTTTATTGAAGCTAAGGAAGATTTTTGTAAGCTTTTTGAAGATTTTATGAAAGAAAATCCAAAAATAAGACGTGAAAAAGAGGGAAAAGTGATATTCCGAAATGTCTGGGACTATCTTTTAAACTACGAATGCAATAAAAAGGAAAATAATATAGAGATTGTATTTCATATCAACGTCATAAATGGGAGTTATATCAAGCCAGAGGATATAATAAAGTCATTTTCAGAGAAATATAATCTTGAATATAAGATTGTAAAAATAGAAAGAGAAAAAGTAAATTATCAAAGGGTGATATAATGCAAAGTGAAATTATAGTAGATGTTAGTTTTGGTGAGACCCGAGTTGCAGTTTTAGAAGACAAAGAACTTGTTGAGATTTACATCGAAAGGAATGACCAGCAGAGCATAGTTGGAAATATCTACAAAGGGGTTGTTGAAAACATCCTACCCGGCATGGACGCAGCATTTGTAAACATCGGCCAGGACAAGAATGCTTTTTTGTACTTAGGAGATATAAATAGGCTTGAGTTTGGCGATACAGATGAATACTATGAGATAAAGACAAATCCGCTTGCCCTGCGGTGTGGGCAAGAAATAGTTGTTCAGGTAATAAAAGAGGCATATGACCAAAAAGGACCAAGGGTAACAACCAATATAACACTGCCAGGCAGGTATTTAGTTCTTTTACCAAACACAGAGTATATTGGAATTTCAAAAAGAATAGAGTTTGAAGAAGAGAGAACAAGGCTAAAAGAGATTGCGTGCAAAATCAAACCAGATGGAATGGGGCTTATTGTCAGAACTGCAGCAGAAGGCAAGAGCGAAGAGGTTTTGAAAAATGAGCTTGAGTTTTTGAAAAACCTTTGGCAGAAGATAAAGCAAAAGAGCAAAGAAAGTGCGCCTGTTCTTTTGTACAAGGATTATGACCTTGTCTTTAAAGCTGTAAGAGATATGTTCACAAATCAGGTAGACAGGTTTGTAATAAATGACAGGAAAAAGTATAACAAAATAATAGAGTTTTTATCTACTTATGCGCCAAGTCTTAAAAGCAAGGTTGAGTATTTTAATCTTGCAACAAACATTTTTGAATATTTTCAGATAGAGCAAAAGTTGTCAAAGGCTTTGTCAAAGCGTGTATGGTTGAAGAGCGGCGGGTATATAGTAATAGATGAGACAGAGGCTTTGACTGTGATAGATGTCAATACAGGAAAGTTTGTTGGGAAAAATGATGTTTCAGAGACAATTCTAAAAACAAATCTTGAAGCGGCAGTTGAGATTGCAAGACAGATTAGGCTCCGTGACATAGGTGGAATTATAATAATTGACTTTATTGATATGAAGAAACCTGAGCACCAAAAACTTGTATTAGATGCTTTAAAAGAAGCTTTGAAACGCGACAAGACCAAAACAGTTGTTGTTGGTATAACTCCTTTGGGTCTTGTTGAGATGACAAGAAAAAAGGTCAGGCAACGACTTAGCTGTATCATGCAGTCGTGCTGTCCTTACTGTGAAGGTAGTGGGAAAATATTGTCACCCGAGACAGTGGGTTTAAAAGTCTTAAAGGAGATTGAATGGTATTTTAAAAATAGAGTTGAGGAAAAGTTCTTTGTTGAGATAAATACCAAGGTATGCGAGGTTTTAAGGAAGGGTGAGGTAGATAGAATAAAAGAGCTTCAAGAAAAGTACAAGAAGAAAATATATCTAAAAGCTTCTTCTAATATCCACATTAACAAGTTCACAATATGTCCTGTAAAAGATGAAGACCATTACATGGCACTGTGTGGAGCTCTTTCTGAGGGTGATGAGGTTTTGGCATTTGTTGAGGAAGAAGATAAATTCAATCCCAAAAATGCAGTTGGGTATGTCAACCAGAACAGAATAGAATTTGACGATGCTTCTGACCTTATTGGTAAATATATTTATGCGAAGGTTGAAAAGGTATATGGTACTATGTCAAAAGGCAAGATTTTAGAAGTGTGTGAAGAGAATAAGGAGGATGTGAAGGAGTTTTAATTTGGTTGAAAAAAGTATAAATTTTTTGATAAAATAGAAGAGCAAAATTTTATAGCGGAGGGAAGCCGATGGTTGAAGCAGGCGATTTTCGAAGAGGATTGACAATAGAGTACGATGGTCAAATCTTTCAGGTTATTGAGTTTTTGCATGTAAAACCTGGTAAGGGTGCAGCGTTTGTAAGAACAAAATTAAAAAATATAAAAACTGGAGCTGTAATTGAAAAGACATTCAGACCTGATGAGAGAATGCCGCTTGCACACATTGAAAGAAGGGAAATGCAGTATCTTTACAATGACGGGGAACTTTATTATTTCATGGATACACAAACATATGAACAGATAGCGTTAAACCAAGAAATGGTTGGTGATGCACTAAAGTTTGTAAAGGAGAACATGACAGTTACAATTCTTTCTCACAATGGTAGCGTATTTGGAGTTGAGCCGCCAAGGTTTGTTGAGCTTGAAGTCATTGACACAGAACCAGGCTTCAAAGGCGATACTCAAACAGGTGCAACAAAACCTGCTAAGGTTGAGACAGGTGCTGTCATTCAGGTGCCATTGTTTATAAACGTTGGTGACAAGATAAAGATTGACACATCAACAGAAGAGTATTTGTCAAGAGTGTAATTTATTAAATGTTGTAATTTTGTATGTTAGTGTGTATAAACCATTTTTAATGGGTAAATATTAAGTATAGAGAGGTTATCTTGTTTTTTAGGAGGACAATCGAATGGAAAATTTATATGAAAAGGTAGCGTATTTAAGAGGCCTGGCAGACGGGCTTGGGGTTAGCGAAGAGTCTAAGGAAGGAAGGCTTATAAGAAGTATTATTGATGTGCTGGACGAGTTTGCAGACGCTATAAATGAGTTAGATACCAGATATTGTGAGCTTGAAGATGTTGTTGAGTCCCTTGATGAGGATTTAGAAAAGTTAGAAGATGAAGTGTATGAAGATTATGATGATGAAGAGTATGATGACTACTATGATGAAGAAGATGAGGATGAAGACTTGATTGAAATAACATGCCCAAATTGCAAGGTGACATTCTACTTAGAAGAAGACGAGTACTTAAATGAAGACGAGATTGAATGTCCAAATTGCAATGAGGTCATTTACCTTGATGAGTTAGAAGAAGAGTATGACGATGGAGAGTATGATGAAGATTACGAAGATAATGAAAAAGATGAAGAAAGTGAAGAAAACGACCAGAAGAAATAATTATATTTGAAATTTATAAAGGCCGGTGAGCTAATTGCCGGCTTTTTGTTTCTTCATGTTTTGTTTGTCACAGCAGTGCAATTGTTTTAGATTGACAAAAAAATATGCTTTGGTTGTGTTGAAAATGTATAATAATAAGATTGTCAAATTATTGACATTGCTAAGTAGTTTAGATATAATCAAACTTAAATAATCATTCAGTTTTGTTGAAAGGGGTAGAAAATTAACCATGAGAAAACCAAAACTGCTAATGACACCTGGTCCAACTCCACTTCCACCAGAGGTAATTGCTGCCATGTCACAGCAGATTATTCATCATCGAACAAAAGAATTTGGTGAAATCTTTTCAAGAGTGAATGAAAACCTAAAAAAGGTATTTCAGACAAAAAACAATGTACTTACCTTTGCTGCATCTGGTACTGGTGCAATGGAAGCAAGTGCTGTCAATTTCTTTTCTGAAGGCGATACCGTTTTAGTTGTATCAGTGGGGGTTTTTGGTGATAGGTTTATAAATATATGCAAAACATTTGGTTTGAATGTTATTGAGAAGAAATATAACTATGGGGATGTTGCAAATATAGATGAAGTAATTGAAATAATTGAAAGCAACAGAGATATAAAAGGTGTGTTTATAACTCACAACGAAACATCAACAGGTGTTACAAACCCCATAGAAAAGCTTGCGAGGTATCTAAAAAATACAGACAAGATTTTAATTGTTGATGCTGTAAGTTCGCTTGGTGCAATTGATTTGAAAACTGATGAGTGGGGCGTTGACGTGGTTGTAACAGGTTCTCAAAAAGCTTTGATGTCACCACCAGGTCTTGCGTTTGTCTCTGTGTCTGACAAGGCATGGGAGTTTTACAAGACATCTAAACTAAGAAAATTTTACTGGGACTTTAAAAAGTATCAAGACAATCTCCTAAAAGAAAGCCAAGACACCCCTTTCACGCCTGCTGTTACATTAATAAGAGCAGTTGATGTAGGATTGAAACTTTTATTGGACTATGGGCTTGAGAACAACTTCAAGAGACATACAAGGCTTGCAAAACTCACACAGCTTGCTGCTGATAAACTCAATTTAGAGCTTCTACCAAAGAAAGAGTACTCATCTGCTGTAATTACTGCTATTAAGGCACCTGAAGGCATTGACATTGAAAAGGTAAGAAAGATAATGAACCAAAAGTATGATATAATGGTAGCTGGTGGGCAGGCAAATCTCAAGGGTAAAATAATCAGAATAGGACATATGGGGTATGTTGATGAGTTTGATTTACTAAAGACAATTCAGTGCTTTGAGCTTTCACTTTTAGAGTGTGGATATAAGAATTTTGAGGTTGGTGAGCCAACTAGGGCTATTTTGCAGGAAATTGCTAAGGAGGTTGTGTAAGTTAATGAAGGTTTTAGTAACAGAGAGAATTGCTAAAGAGGGTATAGAGATTTTGCTTGCTGAAGGAATTGAGGTTGATGAGAAAATAGGTCTTTCACATGATGAGATTTGCAACATTATAGGTGACTATGATGCTTTAATTGTCCGAAGCGCAACAAAGGTCAATGAACAGATGATAAAGTGCGGCAAGAACTTAAAAGTAATTGCAAGAGCAGGCGTTGGTATTGACAATGTAGATGTAGAGGCTGCAACAAAACAAGGTATCATTGTTGTAAATGCTCCAGAGGGGAATATTATGGCGGCTGCTGAGCTCACAATAGGCCTTATATTTAGCATTTTTAGAAACATTCCGCAGGCATACATGGCTTGCAAACATGGCGATTTCAGAAGAAATAGGTTCAAAGGTGTTGAGCTTTACGAAAAAACAGCTGGAATAATTGGTTTTGGCAAGATTGGGGCACTTGTTTCCGAAAGACTGAAAGCTTGTGGTATGAGAGTAATAGCTTACGACCCATATGTGTCTGAAGAGAAGTTCAAGAAGTTTGGTGTTGAGAGGGTTGACTTTGAAACACTTCTGAGAGAATCTGACCTCATAACAATTCACACGCCTAAGACACCGGAGACTTATAATTTAATTTCTGAAAAAGAATTCAAAAAGATGAAAAAAGGAGTAAGAATAGTCAACTGTGCACGCGGTGGAGTTATCAACGAAAAAGACTTATACAATGCTATAAAAGAAGGAATAGTGGCTGCAGCAGCCTTAGATGTTTTAGAAAAAGAGCCAAACTTTGAGGTTGAGAAGCAAGATTATTACAATCCACTGCTGGAGCTTGACAATGTTGTGATAACACCTCACTTAGGAGCATCAACTCAAGAAGCCCAAGTAAATGTTGCTGTGTCTGTTGCAAGAGAGGTAGCTGCAGTGCTAAAGGGCGGAATTGCTAAAAACGCAGTCAATCTTCCTGCGTTTGAAAAGGAAAAACTTGATGAGATTATGCCATACTTAGAGCTTGCGGAGGCAATGGGAAAAATCTTTATCCAGGCAGAAAGAGCTTTTGCAAATAAAATTGAAATAATCTACAGTGGCCAGATTGATCCTAAAATGACAACTTGGTTGACACGAGCACTTTTAAAAGGCTATCTTGAGTTTTCTGTTCAGGACACTGTAAATTATGTAAATTCTCAAGTTTTAGCACAAGAACAAGGCATTGAGGTAATTGAGAGCAAAACACACGAAGGCGGAAAGTTCAAGAATATGATAACTGCAAGGTTTACAACAGATGAAAAGGTATTAGAACTTGCTGGTACAGTTTACAACAATGAAGGAAGAATTATAGATTTCTTTGGATACAAAGTTGACTTCAAGCCAGAAAAGTACATGCTCCTTATTCAAAATATTGACAAGCCTGGTATGATAGGTAAAATTGGTACAATTGTTGGGGAGTACGGAATTAACATTGCTACAATGCAGGTTTCGCGCAACAAAAAAGGTGAAAAAGCTGTTATGGTATGTGAGATTGATGGGGCTTTGCCAGATGAAGCGGTTGAAAAGCTCAAAAATGTAGATGGTATCCTGAGGGTTACAATGGCAAGGCTGTAAACTTTTCTATAAAAACTAAATAGAGAGGGTTTTGCTTGAAATGGCAAATATCAGAGCATTTAGGGGTTTGAGATACTCACCTGAGGTCAAGTTAGATAGCTGTATTTGTCCACCTTATGATATAATTTCAGATAGCGAACGTGAAGAGCTTTACAGAAAAAGTGAGTACAATATTATAAGAGTGGAGTTTGGGAAAGAATTTGAAGGTGACAATGCCCAAAATAATAAGTTTACCCGCGCAAAAGAGTACTTAGATGAGTGGATTCAAAGGGGTATCTTGAGATTTGAGGACAAGGAAAGTGTATATGTGCTTGAGCAAGAGTTTGAGATAGAGGGAAGAAAGTATAGAAGAACTGGTTTGATAGTTTTACTTGAACTTGTTGACTTTGAAGAAGGGATTGTAATTCCTCATGAGTTTACATTGTCAAAACCAAAGCAAGAGCGGCTGAATCTTTTGCGGCACACACATGCTAATATAAGCAGTATATTTGGACTTTACGAGGATAAACAGCTCAATATAAAAAGAATATTGGATGATATAAAGGCAAGGAAAGAGAATGTGAGTTATAATGGTATTGGTACATTTGAGAGAATATGGATTGTATCAGACAACAGCATTATTGAAAATCTAAAAAAACTTTTTGCAGACAAGAAAGTTTTCATAGCAGATGGTCATCACAGGTATGAGACTGCTTTGGAGTATAAAAAAGAGATGATGCAAAAAGAAGATTATAGCAAGGATGCGGATTATAACTACATTATGATAACATTGACAGCGTTAGAGGATGAAGGTATAGTAATCCTTCCAACCCACAGAATTGTTCTTTCAACAGATGTTGAAGAGGATATTTTTATTGAAAGGTTAAAGGAAAACTTTGATATAGAGGAAGGTAAGTATGAGCCTTTAAAGGAAAAGCTTGCAGCATATAGAAAGTATGCGTTCTTAGTGTATACTTACAATAGAAACTACTACTTAATAAAGCTAAAAGATCCTGAAAAAGCCTTGAAAAATGTTGAGGGAAGCAAAGCGTATAAAAACCTTGACGTTGTTATTTTGCAAAAACTTGTATTAAATGATGTATTAAATATCACTGATGAGGATATATTACACCAAAGAAATCTGAAGTACACAAAGTCAGATAAAGAGTTAATTGATGTAGTTGACAGTGGAGCGAAATACGGATTTATATTAAATCCAACACTTGCTGAGGAGTTAAAAGAGGTGTCATTGAGTGGCGAAAAAATGCCCCAAAAATCCACCTACTTTTATCCAAAGCTTATGACGGGAAATGTAATATTTGTACATCAGAAATAAGTTAAAAATGGTTGTGATATTTTAGGGCAAGACTGAAATTATGAAGGTTTGGATATTGATGCCCGATGTGGTGTGATATCCAAACCGTTTTTTATTAGGTTTGCAAGAGACAATAAGGAAGGGAGAAGTGCTTGTAAGATGATAAAGCTTGTTGCAACAGACCTTGACGATAGTCTCCTTTCAAAAGACCTGAAGATAACTCCCAAAAATCTAAAGGCTATTGAATTTTTGAAGAAAAACAATGTAATTTTGATATTGGCATCAGGTCGGCCTTATCCTTCTGTGAAAAAGATTGCCTATGACCTTGAAAATTTTTATCCCATGATAACTTATCAAGGTGCTTTAGTTTACGACCCAAAAGACGATAAAAAGTTATATGGATGTGAGATTCAGCCAAATGATGCAAAAGAGCTTATAAGGCTTGCCAAAGAAGAGAATATACATGTTCACATATACATTGACAATGTCTGGTATGTTGAGGTATTTAATGAGAAGGTAGAGTATTACAAAAACCTGACGGGTCTTGAGCCTGTGAAGGTGGACAATTTTTTAGAGTTTGTAGACAGACCTGTTACAAAGGTTTTGTTTTTTGATGAGCATGAAAGGCTTCAAAAGTTAAAAGAGAGCTTACCTCTTGAGTTTTCAAAAAAGTTTAACATTATGTTTTCTAAGCCTTTTTTCTTGGAGTTCACTGATATTAATGTTTCTAAGGGAAATGCTTTGAAATTTTTAGCGCAATATTATAACCTCAAAAGAGATGAAATAATGGCAATAGGTGATGGTGACAATGACATTTCAATGATTGAATATGCAGGGATTGGGGTTGCAGTCGAAAATGCAACAGAGAAGTTAAAAGAGGTAGCAAGCTTTATAACTTTGAGCTGTGACAATAGTGGCTTTGCACATGCTGTTGAAAAAGTATTCAATGTTGAGTTTTAAAAATTTCATGCATATAATAGCATAAAAAAAAGAAAATCTTATAAGTTAATAAGAAAACGAGGGCTAATTTAAAAATTTAAAGGAAAATGATATTTTTTTAAAAAATATATTGACTTTTGAAAAAATTTTGCTAAAATAAATTCTGTTACTTGAAAATAGCAAATTCCAAGAAGGAGGTAGAGAAGATGCACGCATTGGGCAGGCACATAATAGCAGAACTTTACGGTTGTGACAAGGAAGTACTCAACAACCGTGAGCTTATTGAAAAGATAATGGTAGAGTCAGCACTCAAGGCAGGTGCAGAAGTAAGAGAGGTAGCATTCCACAAGTTTTCACCACAGGGTGTAAGTGGCGTTGTTGTAATTTCTGAGTCACACCTGACAATTCACACATGGCCAGAACTTGGGTATGCAGCTGTAGATGTGTTCACATGTGGTGAGAGAGTTGACCCATGGCAGGCTTGCAACTACATCACAGAGATGCTCAAAGCAAGCCACATGACAACTACAGAGGTAAAAAGAGGTTTGTTCGAACAACCTGTCAAGGTAGCAAACCTGTAATAATACCTCCTTTTTGTTGATGGTATAAATAGGTTTTCGTTAAAGTTTTGAAGGGATGTGGAACTGGGAATTCTATAAGGAGGATATACCTTGTTTAAATTGTATTACATTTTGAGGTTTTTGATGTATGAAAGAATACAAAAAGGGAAAAATATTTAACTGAAAGACCCCCTTTACTTAAATAAAAATATTTTCGGTGCACAGATAAGACTTTCTGTGCACCAATTTTTTTAGATTTACTAAACTTGGAATTCTGAAAACTTAAAGTGTCGAAAATGAAAAAAACATGACATCAACAGCAAACTACTTTTCGAGAAACAGAGGTATTGTCCAAAGTTTTTAATTTCGTTTAACTATTAACACCTGTCAATTTCCTCTAATTGCCAAAACGAAATGGCCTTTAACAATATTAAATTTTACCAAAAAAGTTAAATTCAGGACATTAGAATATTAATACTTCGAAAGGCAAATAATTTTCTTATTCTCAATTTTTATGTTTCCTTTTTTCAACTTCATAAAGACTGTGTGACAAAACTTTGATATAGTGCAAAGTGGAAGCTTTTCGTATTAACATAAATACAAAATAAAGATATTTACTGTCTTTCACTTCTTCACTATTTAAGTCTACTCTTGCTCTCGCATAACAGAAACTATCATATTTAACCTTGTTAAATATCTCAATTGGAAGTTGAAAATAAAGGGCAGTCGAAGCAGGGTCGATAATTAAATAACCGTTCTTTTTATCAATAATAAATCCTTCATCTTGCCATTTAAACATATTTTCACCCAGATAAGAACGAGCAAACTCTTTAAAAAACGTATTCAAATAAGAAATTTCAAAGGTCACTGGGGATTCTTTCAAAACTTTGTTAATTTCTTTACAAGCAAGTAAAAAGACTTCATTAGGGCTCCATATTTCTATTCGTTTTCTTCTCATACCAGCGCATAAACCATAAAAGGAATCAGGGAAGAATAAATTAACTGCCACTGTTTTTGCATGCGGATTGTCACTATATATATAATTTCTGAAAGCACTGTCAAAAGTATTTTTGTTAGTATATCCATACCAGTCGTAATTGCTTTCTACAGGTCTGTAATTGAACAGCTTGTCAATCAAAAATTCAAAAAGATTTTTGTTCATTCTTTTCAGAAATTTAATACTCTTTTTCTCTTCAATAATCAAATTATAAGAATAAGCAATAGCAAAAGCTTCTTCTTTCTGCCATATTCGACTACAGTTATTTATTCTAGCAAAAACATCACAGAAGTGGTAAAATTCGAAGCGAGAATAAATAGTTTGTAAAATAATATAAACAACTTGGGCAAGTTCTTTTTCTGAACTTATTGTGAAACCATTTTGGTAAACAAGTTTTAAAATTTCAAGCATAAATTGCAAAACTGCTTCAATTTTAATTCTTAAAAAACCTATCTGCTTGTCAGGAATGTAATATCCTAAAACTTTATTTACAGAACCATAATATACTTTTTGGTAAATTTCCAGCTGAGTATTTTCTATTTCTTTTTCAAGAAAATCAACATAGAACAAACCGTTATTATATTTTTTTCCAGATAAAACCTCAACATATTTTTGGAAGAAAACATTAAAAAGCATGTATTATTTATTTTCACCTCTTTCGAGTATTTACATATTTTCATCATACCTTAAGTTTTAATTTGTTTCAAGCTATATTTACAAAAATAAACTGGATATGATATTATAAAAATAAAAAATAGTGGAGGATAGAGGATGCCAAAAAGAGTAATATCTTTTATTATGCTCTTGTCTTTTTTAATTTCAATTTTGCTTTCCTATCAAGCTTTTTCGTGTTCAGATAAACTTCTAAAAGACATCTCGATATTTGTGACAAAAGTTGAGAGGCTTGACAATAACCAGTATAAAGCAACATGGGGATATGAAAATCCGAATAAGAATACAATAATACTTCCGAAAGGGCACTCTAAACTATTTGGCGATATCAAAAGAGGTGACTGTATTTTCAGATTCGAACCGGGGAAACATGCAACTGCTTTTTCAACATTATTTACTGGTGACAGGGTGATTTGGGAGATAAAAAACATTTCGGGAAAAAAAAAGGGCTATAGCTTACAAAGAGGCTGTAAATTTAGATTTTAACTCTTCTCTTATATCCATTAATTTTCAGCCGTATATAAAAGGACAAAATAATATTTTAACAGAAGGTTTTATACCAGACAGTGGTGAAGTTTTTTCAAATCAATTCGGGCTTGATTTTGGATTTGAAAAGAAGGCGAAAACCTTCAGGGATAATGCCTGCAAAGACCCTCTTGTTTGTACCGGCGTGATATTAGAACATAACAATAAATGGCAGATAAAACTTCCCAATGGAGCTTATGATGTTGTAATAAGTGTGGGGAGTGCAAATAAGGACACATGTAACACAGTTATTGTGGAAGGGCAGGAGTTCTGTTTAAATTTGAAACTCAAAAGAGGTGAATTTCAGCAGATAAAAAAGAAAGTAATTTTAAATGATGAATACCTTACACTCAGCACATCTTTTCACGGTAATTCAAAAACAGTTTTAAATTACATACAGATATTCTCAAAAAAAGTTTGTGGCATCAGCTTAGAGCCGAAGGAAATGGAAATTGAAATAGGTGAGAGTTTATATTTATTTGCTAAAGTTATTCCAGAGTGGGCGGATAATCAAGAAGTAATTTTTAGCAGCGAAAACCCTTCAATTGCCGAAGTAGACCAAAAAAGGTATGGTAACAGGAGTTGCAGCCGGAACCACAAATATAATTGCACAAACTAAGGATGGAGGATATAAGGCTGTATGTAAAGTCACTGTTGTAGAGTCTGGTGTGCCATATCAGATTTCTTTTGCAAAGACTCGTTTGGATGTGGAGATTGGCAAAAGCAGAAAGATAGAATATATAATTGAACCTGTAGGGTATAAAGGCAAGATTGAGTGGATTAGCTTAAATCCTGATATTGCTGAGGTGGACTCACAGGGCAATGTAAAAGGAGTTTCAGTAGGAGAGACAAGGGTTAAGGCAAATCTGCCTGAGACAGGAAGTTTTGATGTTTGCAGGATTGTTGTCCACGACAAGTATCCGTATCCATTTGTTCTTATGGCAGACAGTGTCTATGGAGATGTTTATCTTGAATGGGATGAAGTTTGCAATGCTGAATATTATGTTGTAAAGAGAAAAGCAGAAACTGAAGAGAATTACAAGGAAATAGCAAAGACAAAAAATACAAGTTTTGTAGATACAACATGTTATGAAGATGGCAGATATTATTACGTGGTGTATGCTTACAACAGCTTTGGAGAGAGTCATTCAAACGAAGAAATAGTAGATGTTCGCAACCTCGACAGCGATTTTGATGGCATAAATGACAAGAAAGAGAGCATGCAGGGTTTGAACCCCAAAGTGCAGGATAGTGACCGAGATGGGCTTGAAGATAGTTATGAAGCAGAGCTTGGCACAAATCCACTTTCTAAGGATTCTGATAATGACGGACTGAGTGATTATTTTGAACTTGAAATTTCGAAAACAGACCCACTCATTTCTGATTCTGACAGTGATGGCATTATTGATTCCAAAGAAGATTTTGACAATGATAAGCTTGATAATTTGTCTGAAGAAAAGACTTTTACATCTTCAATTTTTGCAGACACAGATTTTGATGGAATTAGTGATTATGATGAAATATTTATCTCAAAAACAAATCCAATAAAAGTAGATACTGACGAAGATGGTTTGTTTGATAAAACAGAAGTAGATAGTGGTTTAAATCCACTTAGCAAAGACAGTGACGGCAATGGCGTGATTGATGGAGAAGAAAGTATCTACCAAGTTGTGTCAGGCGAAAGGCTAAGAAGTGTTAATCAAAATGAACAGGTTGTCTTTGGACTCAAGATAAAAGCAAAGGGTGAAATAGTCAACAGTGTTGTTGTCCAAAAAGTTTATAATTCATCCACATTTTTTGCAAATGGCTTTATAGTAGGAGAACCTGTTAAAATTGAATGTTTTGAACCGTTTGAAGTAGCCCAGCTTCAGTTTAGGTTAAATGACACTGTTTTAAAGGGAGAGCAGCTGAACCATTTTGTGGTTGTGTGCTATGATACCAAAGGTGGCAAGTTTAGCTTACCAAAGGCAACATATAATGAGAGTTCAAAAACTATTACTGTTGAAACAAATCATTTCAGTGTATACTATCTTATAAATCTTAAGAAGTATTTAGATATAACTGGCTTAAAAAGTGGGACTGTTTCACCTTCCGGGCAGGCTGATATTGTGTTTGTTATAGACACAACAGGTTCAATGTCAGACGAAATAGATGCTGTCAAGCGAAACATTAACAATTTTGTAGATAAGCTAAATACAAAAGATATTAGTGTAAATTTAGGGCTTGTAACATACAAAGATATAACATGTGATGGTCTAAATTCAACAGTAGGTCATGGATTTTTCTCATCAGCAGATGACTTCAAAAATGCACTCGGCAGTATAAAAGTTGATGGTGGTGGCGATACACCTGAGACGCTGATTGATGCTCTTGAAACTGCAAGGTTGCTTGGCTTTAGAGAAAACAGCACAAAATTCATAGTTGTTTTAACAGATGCCAACTATAAGCTTGAGAACAGGTTTGGAATAAAGTCAGCAGATGAGATAATAGAAAGACTCAAAAGTGATAATATTATTGTTTCAGTTGTAAGTCCTACGTCGTTTGAAGAATTGTATTTTGCTTTTTCCAGCCAAACAAAAGGTATTTTTGCAGACATCTATTCTGACTTTTCTTCAACACTTGAAAAGTTAATTGATTTAGCAAACCAATATGTCAATGATGGCAGCTGGATTGTTTTGTCCAATCTGGATATAATCAAACTTAAAAAAGCTCCAGATTTAAACGACAGTGTTACCGACACTGATGGAGATGGACTTGCTGACTCTGAGGAGCTAAAGAACTCCCAGAAAATAACACTGGAACTTCCATGGGGTGGATTGCTGGAAAATTTAGAAATTTGGGATTTTGTAAGCTATCCTACCAAAGTTGATAGTGATGAGGATGGACTTTCAGATTACGATGAGGTACTTAAATACAAAACATCTCCTATCGATTATGATACCGACTGCGACCTTTTGAGCGATCTTGAGGAAATAGAAGCAGGGACAAATCCGGTTGTTGTTGATAGCGATGAAGATGGTTTGAGTGATAGTGTTGAGTTTTATCTATTTCCTGGTGATGAAGCTTTTGATCCTAACACTGAAACAACTTTGTGGGGATGTGACTATGAAGAAGCACTCCTCTATTTAAGAGAAGAGCTTCCGCTTTATGTGAAAAGAAACACAGTTGAGGATGTAATCTTAACAACAACATACTCTCTTTACAAAAAGCAGCAAACTTTAAATAATTCCAGAAAAAGAAGCAAAGTTACAATGTTGAATAAAAACATAGTTTTTTGCTCAAGAAATGATGAAAAACTTCTGATTGAACCGGATGAAGAGTTAATAATTTGTGAGGGCTCAACTATTTATGTTAACAGCAAATACCCTGAATTGTTTAAAGTTTACGGCTCTTTAAAAATAGGTGGACCTAACAAAAAAACTTATGTGAAAATAGGAAATCCAAATAATTCATCAAAGTCCAATACACTCAAAGCAATTAGAGAATATACTTCAAGAATGACCATTTTTGCGGTAGTAGCCCCAATGGAGTGTGGTAACCAACCCAGATGCGAAATTACGAATATAGAGCTTTCTTCATTTGCGGGTTTTTTAAGCATAGGACACAAGGGATATGTTAAGATAGATGGTTGCACACTTAAGAATGTGAAGACGGGTGTATATGTAAGCCCGGTTTGTTCTCCGCAGGGTTCCCAGCTTTTGATTTCAAATACCACATTCCATAGCTGCTCAACAGCCGGGCTGTGGCTTTGCGCAAATATCAAACCTGTCAGGATAAATAAGAGCATATTTTATAGTGCCCCTGTTATAGTTGACAGCAAGGATGCAAATTTGAGGTTTGATGAATGTATATTCGAAAACTGCAATAACAGCAAAGATGAACCGGCATTTAGAACACTGCAAAGAGGCTCAAAAAACATTCTATTTTTATCCTGTGCATTTAGAAACAATAGCATTGGAATACATGCTTATTATCACAAAACAATAGTATTTATAAATGATTGTGTATTTGAAGGGCACAAATATTGCTCAATTTTGCGCCAAGTAAATCCTAAGGTTATTGTAGATAGACATACACGGTTTTTAGAAACCATAGAGCCTATCGTAAAATTTGAGGGAGCATCAACAAGCGAAACTCTATTTTCAGCTATTTTAGGATTATTAGATCCTTGTGGTATTAAAGATATCATAGAAATATTAGCAGGCGAAGACATCCTAACTGGCGAAGAGATTCCAGGTATCGAGAGAGTTGAAAGGTTACTGTTTTTAACTTTAAATGCTAATGATATAAGAAGAGCAGATGATATTGAAAAGTGGCTTAAATATTTGGATGAAATAGAGAAAAATTCAAGTAAAGAATTCAGGGACTCTGTTGCGAAATATTCACCTGAGTTTGCCGAAAAAATTTGCAGGAAATTGTCGAATTCTGAAATATCAGCGGCAGGAAGACTGTATGATAAGATAGGCGAATTTTTTACCCAAGGATTAAATATCTATATAGACTCACATTACAAAAAACTGATGGAATTATCAGAAGAGTATGGCAGAGAGGCAGTTTATTTGAGTATTCACGAGGGGTTGGAGAATGCCGAAAGAAGACTGGCTGTAATTTTTAAAAATACAAGAGAAATCAAGAATAAAGAAGATTTAGTATATTTTATAAATAGCAGCAATGAGCTGGCAAAGTCGCTGGGTGTGAGTGCTTTCAAAGAATCCAACTAACGAGATTGCTTGTATAAATATCTGGGTATAGATAACATAAAGGATTTGGCAAACAAGGCATATCAAGTTCACCACATATTTCCACAGAGTTTATTTGGGGAAGGTGGTCTTTATGAATCGATATTTAAAAGAGCGAGATTGAATGTCCACGATGTGAGGTTTTTGGGGCTGTGGGATGCAAAGGACCATTTGAAGAAAAAATATGATTATAATGAAGTATGGTTTAAAGAAATGGACGATTTGAAGGAAAAACACGGAAACAGGATAGAAGATATTGATATAATTGAAGTGATAGAAAAAGGAAGGGAGATAGCGGGCAGATATGGGTTTACAAGGGTTAGATTTTAGCTTTTATGACAATTTTTATCATCTTATACCTAGTTGGCGTTCAATGCAAGTAGAAATGCGACAGGAAGACTATTTAAGTGGTAAATATTTAGAGATATTAAGACGAGGGCATGAGATAGTGGAAAAAGAAGGGGCGATAGAGTTTTGGAGGATAAGGAATAAAAGGTTATCAGATGTTCTTACCACAGGAAGTGGTATACTGGTAGTGACGGGCAGGGTGATAGGGATTTTGGAGAGGTATGGGTTTACGGGGTGGAGGAAATTTAAGGTAGTGATAAAGGATAAGAAGAAGGGCGTAATAAGCGAAGGTTACTGGGGAATAAGTGTTGTGAGCAATATATTGAGAAGAAGGAGGGATTTATATCGAGAGGTAGTAGAGGAGAGGCTAAATGGGACTAAGAAGATAAGGAAGTTTGGATGGTATTTTGAGCCTGAGGACTGGGACGGCAGTGATTTTAACCTGCTTGGTGGTGTATCTTTAATAGTTACAAAGAGGGTAAAGGATGTGTTTGAGAAGGAGAAGGTAAAGAATATAAGCATTGATAGTGTGCATGATATTGAGATCTTTTGAGAGGGGCAGAAGAGCCCCTTGTTTTTATTATGATATATAAAATTTTGACACTTCTTCTGTGAAGAACTTTTAAAAAATATGCTTAAGAGTATATTAAAAGGCTTCTCACAAGGTTTATTTATCCCTCTATATCTTCTTCACTTCTGAATATTAAATGTTCTATAATAATGTTATACTCAAAGAAAAGGGGGCTACTAGTTTTTGAAAGTTGTCTGCTACGGAGAGGTTTTAATAGATTTTTTGAATGTAAAAGGTAATCTGTTTGAAGCAAACCCAGGCGGTGCACCGGCAAATGTTGCAGCAGCAGTTGCAAAATTTGGAGGAACGTCCTATTTAATTTCACAAGTTGGGAATGACATGTTTGGCAAAATGATTATAGATTCTCTTTCTTCTTGCGGTGTTGACATTTCAAATGTTAAAATAACAGATGAATATTTTACAACACTTGCGTTTGTAAAGCTTGATAGCAGGGGCGAGAGGTCTTTTTCGTTCTCAAGAAAATATGGTGCAGATGTTTACCTAAAAGTGGAAGATATTGATATGAATATTGTAAAGTCAGCTGATATATTTCACTTTGGCTCACTTTCAATGACATATGAACAAAACAAAAGAACCACCTTAGAGCTTTTAAAGATTGCAAGACAAAGTGGCAGCACAATCTCATATGACCCAAACTACAGAAGTAGCCTGTGGGAAAGCCAAAAAAAGGCTTTAGAGACCATGATTGAACCTGTTGAAAATGGGTTTGTGGATATTCTGAAGATGTCCGAGGAAGAGGTTTTGTTATATGAAAAGGGTGTAAATGACTTTTATAACCGAATAAAAGACAAGGTAAAGATTTTCCTTGTGACATTTGGCGAAAAGGGTAGCATGGTTTTCTTTAAAGGAAAGTCATATTTTGTTGATACAATAAAGGTTGATGTTGTTGACACAACTGGATGTGGAGACTGTTTTGTCGGCATGTTTTTGCATGAAATCTCAAAATCTTTGCCAGTTGAAAATCTATCAGAAGATGAAATTGTAAATATTGTAAAAAAAGCGAACATAGCAGGTGCTCTCTGTGCAACCAAAAAAGGGGCTATTCCTGCAATTCCTGAGTACAGTGAAGTTTTAGAAAGGCTTTGAAGTCCAAAAAACTTTATTATAAAAACCTTTGGGGGAAAGAATGATGAGAGCAATAATAACGGTTGTTGGTAAAGATAAAGTTGGTATAATTGCGGCAATCTCGAGCTTACTTGCCCAGAACAATGTAAATATTCTTGATATAAGCCAGACAATTATGCAGGGGTTTTTTACTATGATAATGCTTGTTGACCTACAAGAGTGCAAATTGAAGTTTTCTGAACTGAAAGACCTTCTCATAAAGAAAGGGCAGGAAATAGGTGTTGATGTAAATTTGCAGCACGAAGACCTTTTCAATAGCATAAACAGGATATAGTAATTTTTGTTTTTGAGGAGATGAAAGCAGAATGTTCACATCACAGGAGATAATTGAAACTATCAATATGGTAAAGCAAAGCAACTTGGATATTCGAACAATCACAGTTGGGATAAGTCTTTTTGATTGTTGCTCTGACATTCCACAGAGGTTTATTGAGAACATGAGAAAAAAGATTATAAAATATGCGGGAAATCTCAGAAATGTGGCAAATGAGATTGAGGATATGTTTGGACTTCCAATTGTCAACAGAAGAGTTGCGCTAACACCAATTTCACTTTTGACCTTTTCTTATTCATATGAAGATCTGATAAAGGTAGCAGTAGCCATTGATGAGATTGCCAAAGAACTTGAGGTTGATCTGATAGGTGGCTACTCTGCTTCTGTTCACAAAAGCTATGATGAAAATACTAAAAAATTCATATCTTCTATCCCAGATGCATTGGCAACAACAGATAGACTATGTTCTTCGGTTGACGTTGGCACAACAAGGTCAGGTATTAACCTTGATGTGATTGCCCATCTTGGGCATATAATAAAAGACATTGCACAAAAAACAAAGGACAAAGACAGTTTCGGATGCGCAAGGTTTGTTGTGTTTGCAAACGCACCAGATGACAATCCATTTATGGCAGGTGCGTTTCATGGGACAGGCGAGGGAGATTGTTGCATAAATGTGGGAATCTCAGGCCCTGGTGTTGTAAAAAGGGCTTTAGAAGAAAAAAAAGATGCTTCAATTGATGAGGTCTATGAGACAATAAAAAAGATGGCATTTAAAATAACAAGGGCTGGTCAGCTTGTTTTGCAGTATGCAAGCAAAAAGCTCCAAATTCCAGCCGGGATTGTAGATTTGTCGCTTGCACCAACACCAAAAGTTGGTGATAGCATTGCAGAGATACTTGAAGAGATAGGGATTGAAAAGGTTGGCGGGTATGGCACAACATTTGCTTTAGCACTTTTGAATGATGCTGTGAAAAAAGGTGGCGCTATGGCGGCAAGTTTTACAGGTGGACTTTCTGGGGCATTTATTCCTGTATCAGAAGACTCTGGAATGGTAAAGGGAGTAGAGGCAGGGGCACTCTCTTTAGAAAAACTTGAGGCAATGACAAGTGTATGTTCTGTCGGTCTTGACATGATAGTTGTGCCAGGCGATGTAGAAGCTGAAGTTATCTCTGCTATGATTGCAGATGAGATTGCAATTGGCGTTTACAACAACAAAACAACAGCTGTGCGCGTAATTCCTGCATATG
Source organism: Caldicellulosiruptor sp. F32 (assembly GCF_000404025.1). NCBI lineage: Bacteria > Bacillati > Bacillota > Caldicellulosiruptorales > Caldicellulosiruptoraceae > Caldicellulosiruptor > Caldicellulosiruptor sp. F32. Next base: position 3,398 of record NZ_APGP01000008.1, on the reverse strand, counting down.
GCAAAAAAGAAGGAGATGAGGTCAACTTTGGTGGGCTTTTGGGAAGAGCAAAGGTGATGAGTGTCAACAGAAGTTCACCAAAAAGACTAATTGAACGTGGAGGAAGAGTTCCACCACCTATAATTTCGCTGAGAAATTAAAACTTTTTAAAAGGAGGTTCAGGAAATGCTTTTTTCAAAGATGCACGGGCTTGGAAATGACTTTATTGTAATAGATGCAAGAGGCAAAGAGGATATAGATTATAACTTGCTTGCAAAGAGGATGTGTCATCGACACATTGGAGTTGGTGCAGATGGTCTGCTGCTTGTATTAAATTCAGATATTGCTGACATCAGGATGAGAATTATCAACTCTGACGGCTCTGAAGCTGAGATGTGTGGAAATGGAATCAGGTGTTTTGCAAAGTATGTATATGAAAGAGGAATTGTGAAAGCCACTAAATTCAAAGTTGAGACATTGGCAGGCATAATTGAGCCAGAGCTTTTTGTAAACGAATATGGACTTGTTGATAAAGTTAAAGTGAATATGGGAAAGCCCAGCTTTAAAAGAAAAGATATACCAATGCAAGGCGACCCAGGAAGTGATGCCATAAATACATCTATTGTAGTTGATGGCAATGAATACAGAATTACATCTCTTTTGATGGGTGTTCCGCACGCTATTTTGTTTGTTGATGATGTTGAAAAGGTCGACATTTATACCTTGGGACCAAAAATAGAAAAGCATGAGGCTTTTCCAAGAAAGACAAATGTCAACTTTGTTCAGGTGATTGACAAGAATAATATAAAGGTGAGAACTTGGGAAAGAGGTGCAGGGGCTACATTTGCATGTGGCACGGGTTCTTGTGCTTCTGTGATAGCAGCAAACTTAAATGGGTTTACAGAAAGAAAAGCAAATGTCCACCTTTATTTTGGAACTCTTGAGATACAGTGGCAGGATGATGATACAGTCTTCATGACCGGCTCTGCTGAGGAGGTTTTTGTTGGGGAGTATTTGGATTAAAGATTATTTTTAGAAATTACAAGAAAAAAGCTCCCTTATCTTGGCTGCATGCAGGTTATTAGTAAAAGCTAATGCCAAGAAAGGGAGATTTTTTTATATGTTGATATTAGGCGTATAAAAATGCGTCGAGATTACCAGATAAAAATCGCATGAATAAAGTTGTCAAAGTTTTAATATTAAGTTCCTCATAATCTGTAAGCTTTGCTATTAAAACCAACCTGTTGTAAACTCCTCATCAAAACCCTTTAGTAATTTTGGAAGACCAAATTTTTTGCAAATTCTATTTTTTTAAATTAATTGCAAGTGCTTACCAGCTTTCCTTTAGTGAAAGTAAAAAAGTGTTTCAGTTTTATCAAAAGGATTTTCAAAAATTAACTCTTTGTATAACATGTGAATACCATCTACGGAATAAATAAATTGTTTGTCAGGGAAACTATAGCATTTATAAGCTAAATGGAGATTGTCGGGATTTGTGTATATATCTTCTTCATCAAAGCACATTTTGCAAGTAATCATATAGTTTTCAAAAATATTTATTTTAATAACGTTTTCTTTTTCTTCAAATTCAAAATAATAATCTTTTTTGTCAACGCATTTTCCAATATATAAGATTGAAATTTTAGAACAATATAGACTTATTCTACTAACTATTACAACATAGAATAAATTTTCATCAATTAATTTTCCATAATCTAATATTCTTTCCTTTACAAAAAATGAGTCACTTATAATTCTTTCCTTAAGTCTGCAGATAATTTCTTTTTTTTCGACACCTTTAATATTTTTAATAAAACATTTGATACTCGGGATATTTCGTAATATAGAAAAGATTAAATAAGGAGAATATTTTTTTATTTCTCCTAATGTATATTTTTACTTACAATGGTTATATCTTTTATTCGACAACTTTTTAACTTTTTTTAAAAATCGAGGATAAACCATAATCGCATTAAGATCATTTGTTTTAGGGTTTACAACAAATAAGTAATATTCTCCAAAGCCTATTTTTGCAATAAGCATATCATTATTTACTGAATATATAAGATTTTGTCCTGACTCAAAGTTTTTTGTTTCAATAATTGTATCATTGTTAAAAAACACCACTTCATTTAAAATATCATTTGATGAAATTGAAATTGGTAATTCAATAAAAGAAAGTTGGTTAGATTCAATATAATGTTTTATAAAGTATTTACTCGGTATTCCTCCAATTGCATGAGGGTAAAAAGGAATGTACATAATAAAGTGTTTATCTTTTTCTTTGTATATTGGAGGTATTTTTTCTAACGGGAATGGTAAAGAACCAATATAAGAGCTCTTTTTAGTCTCCAGATTGTATGAAATAATATCAGTTTTTTTAGTTATGAAATTTTCTTTATAGTATATGATTGAATAGGATTTGTTGTTTGCATAATAATATGGATTATAAATACGTGCTTTAATTGGGAAATCTAATGTTTCGCAATACTCAGCTTTATCTACTATGTATTTAGTAAACTTAAATTTTCCATTGACTAAATTCTGAATTAATTCTTCACAGGGTATAATTATAATAGTTTCTGTTGAGTTTACAAAATATTGCTTTTTTGAATAGAAAAATACTCTTTTATCAAATGAACATATTTGTCCAGTTTTGATTAATATATTTTTTTTGCCATTAATGCTTACAACGGACATGTCTAATAATTCATAAATGTAGTGCTCATCTATAATGTAAGGATCGATAAAAATCTGTTGTTTTCCTATGATGTCAAAAACTAAAGCAATTTTATTTTTAAAATGATCAATATTTGGAATTATTACCATAATATATCTATTATTTATAGCACATACATGGATGGGTATGTGGTTTATTAAATTTGCATTCTCTTCACAATAATCTAAAGTATATCTGTAAACTATTTTTTCTTCATTCTTAATTAAATCAATTTGAAATATTTTCAATTCGACTAAATTTGATGAGATGGCTTTTACTGAATAACCAAGCAAGCTTAATTTTTCTTCATCAAAATAAATTATTTCTGAAATTTCGTTTTTTATGATATGAGTAAAAGTCGCTTTAATATTGTTATTTTCTAATGCCACAATTATAATTGATTGTATATTATAGGTATCATAACAATCGCTAATGGTAAATAACACGTAACTATTACTCTGATAAATGACACTTACATTATTAATGTTTTTTGCTAATAATGAAGAAATATAAAAATTAGTAGAGTTTCCAAAAATATTAAATAATTCATTTAAATTGTATACGATAATTTTAGACATATTGCTATGCTCACTCCATTCCTTATTTTGTTTTCAACATAAGACATAGGGTTGTTGTAGTTTTAATTACAACAACCCTACAGAGTTATCTTACGGGAAGAAAATATGACATGGTAATTTAT